>JBNKLQ010000195.1:0-12148 GCA_050292445.1 Promineifilaceae bacterium (SeqCode)
TAACCTGTCTGCTATGCCTACCCATGCGGGAGAGGCTAATCCCACAAAGGCAGCTTATTTGCCCATAGTTTTTCAGCAAGCTGAGTTGGGCGGTACGCCAACGGCCGTTCCCACCGTCACACCTGATCCTGAAGAATTTGAAAATATTGAGTTCGATCCGCTTGGCCCTGAACAACCTGTTTTGGAGCAACTGTTTGCTGGGCAAGCACACTTGTATCCCATCCTGTTTGATTATGATGGAGCGATTACAATTACGGCCGTTGCCGAACCCACCGTCAATCTCGTCCTGGAAATACGGGATGCGGCCAACGATGTTGTGCAGTATGCTGACAACAGCGGCAGCGGTCAGCGGGAAGCCATCGTCGATGCCCAACTAAATCCGGCATTAGATTACAAAATTCGCGTCTACGATCGCGACGGAGCAGCGGGCAGCTACTGCCTCATTTTCAGCGAGGGTGGTGGCTTCCCGGACCTGATTAAGGGGCGTATTGCATACGGCCAGACAAAAACAGACACGCTAGAAGTGTTGGGTATTGATTACTGGTGCTTCATGGCTGCTAGCGGCGACAATATCTCACTCTCTGTTTCACCCACGGGCAGTGATGGCGATTTTGTGATTGGCTTGTTTGGCCCGCCCGACTTTGCTTCAATCGGCTCGGTCTTTCAGGATGCTGAAATTCTGAATGTGGATCTAGAGACGGGGGGCATGTACATCATTGGCGTTCTGGATTTTGAAGCAGGGGCGTCAGAATATGCGCTGACGCTCACCCAAAATCAGTGTTGATTTCCTTGCCCTGAATGTAAGCTGGCTCCCATCCAGTGACGACAAACTTTGTTAAGCTCAGTCTATGCGTGAAAAACTTCTATTTGTCTACAATGCCGACAGCGGCTTGCTAAACTTTGTGCTCGACGCCGCGCACAAGATTCTCTCCCCCTCAACCTACCCGTGCAACCTGTGTGCCCTTACCTACACGCCCACTGGGCTGCTGCGCTGGCGGCGTTTTGTGAAAACCTTGCCCTGGCCGGTTGAATTTCTGCATAAAGATGAATTGGCCGAGCAATACGGCGAGACTGATGTGTCGCTGCCCGCCGCTTTTGTATGGAATGGCCACGATTTGCAGCCGTGGATTAATGTCGAAGAAATGAATGGATTTGAATCGCTGGATGAATTGATAACGGCCGTTGTCGCACGAGCCAAAGAAGCGTAAATGGTTAATCGTTAGTTGTCTGGGGTAGAACGGCCGTTCAAATATTGCTTCAACCACTGTCCCGTGTACGATGACTCCACCTGCGCCACATCCTCCGGCGAACCGGCGGCCACAATCTCGCCGCCGCGATGGCCGCCTTCCGGCCCCATGTCGATCAAATAATCTGCCACCTTAATGATGTCCAGGTTGTGCTCAATGATGATGACCGTGTTGCCTTTATCCACCAGCTTGTTCAGGGCCACAATCAGCTTGGCCACATCGTGCGAGTGCAGCCCGACCGACGGCTCGTCCAGAATGTACATCGTGCGACCCGTGGCAATTTTGCTCAATTCCCGGCTCAGCTTAATGCGCTGTGCCTCGCCACCACTCAGCGTAGGCGCCGGTTGCCCCAACTTAATGTAACCCAGCCCCACGTCTTGCAATGTTTTCAGCTTGCGCTTGATCGTCGGCACGTTGGCAAAAAATTCAAGGGCATCGTCCACGCTTAAATCCAGCACATCGGCGATGTTTAGTTCTTTGAAGCGTACTTGCAACGTTTCCCGATTGTAGCGCGCCCCGTGGCACACATCGCAGGGCACGTAAATATCCGGCAAAAACTGCATCTCTATCCGATTTTGCCCCTGTCCGCCGCACGCCTCGCAGCGGCCACCTTTCACGTTAAAGCTAAACCGCCCCGGCTTGTAGCCGCGCACCTTGCTCTCTGGCAAACTGGCAAACAGGTCGCGAATCGGGTTAAACAAGTTGGTATAGGTGGCTGGATTCGAGCGCGGCGTACGGCCGATTGGACTCTGGTCAATCTCAATCACCTTGTCCAGATGATCTAGCCCTTCAATGTCGTCATGCTTGCCCGGCACCGTTTTGGATTTGTAAAAATGTTGGCTCAGCTTCTTGCTTAAAATCTCGATGAGGAACGAGCTTTTGCCGCTGCCGCTGACGCCTGTGACACAAACAAACTTGCCCAGCGGAATGCAAATATCCAGCGCTTTTAAATTGTTTTCCCGCGCGCCGCGAATCATTAGCGTTTCGCCCGTGCCCTTGCGCCGCTTCTTGGGGATGGGAATGCCCTGCCGCCCGCTCAAATAGGCACCGGTCAAAGATTTTTCATGCGCCGCCACGAAGTCTGGCGTGCCTTCGGCCACCACTTCGCCGCCGCGTGTGCCTGCGCCCGGACCCAGGTCAATCACCCAGTCGGCGGCGCGCATCGTGTCTTCGTCGTGCTCCACTACCAGGACGGTGTTGCCCAGGTCGCGCATTCCTTGCAAGGTGTGAATCAGCCGCGCGTTATCCCGCTGGTGCAGGCCGATGCTTGGCTCGTCTAGCACGTACAGCACACCCATCAGCTGGCTGCCAATTTGCGTGGCCAGGCGGATGCGCTGGGCTTCGCCGCCGCTCAGCGTGCCAGCGGTGCGGTCCAGTGTCAGGTAATCCAGCCCCACATTCACCATAAAGGTCACCCGGTCGCCAATTTCTTTGAGGATCGGTTTGGCGATCATCGCCTGGCGGTCCGTGAGCGGCGTGCCTTCCTCATCGCGCAGCGTCTCTACCCAGGGCACAATGTTGAGTACCGGCATCTTCACTACCTCGGTGATGGTCGTGCCTTCGATGTCCACGGCGCGGGCCACGGGCTGCAAGCGGGAGCCACCACATTCAGGGCAGGGCTGGTTGACCATGTAATCTTCCAGCTTGTCGCGCACGTAGTCGGAGGTGGATTCGTTGTAGCGCCGCCACAGGTTGGGCACGACGCCTTCATAGTTGGTGAGGTATTTGCGCGGATCGCCCTGCCGGTTTTTATAGGTGACAATGACCTGCTCGCTGCCGCTGCCGTGCAGCAAAATGTGCATTTGGGCTTCTGTCAGTTCGCGGACCGGCACGTCAACAGGGATTTCGAAATGAACGGCCGTTGCCTTCAACAGCTGCCAATAATAACCCGCCTTGTCTTCCGTCGGCCAACCGGCAATTGCCCCATCTTCCAGGGTGAGCGATTTGTTCGGCACCACCAGATTTGGGTCGATCATTTTGGTTGTGCCCAAGCCCTGGCAGGCCGAACACGCGCCGTGTGGGCTGTTAAAGCTGAAGGTGCGCGGCTCTATTTCGGGAATGCTGGTACCGTCATACGGGCAGTAAAGATGTTCTGAATACAAATTGTCTACTGGATTATCAGGCTCGGTTACGTCGTTGATGATGACCAAACCACTGCCCAACCGCAGCGCCGTTTCCAAGGAGTCGGTCAGGCGGGATTTGGCCGCCTGGGCGTCTTCGCTGTTGTCATGTGGATCGTGCCGCACCACCAGCCGGTCTACCACCGCTTCAATCGTGTGGTTCTTGTACCGATCTAGCTCGATTTCGTCATCTACGGAGCGGACTTCGCCGTTGACCCGCACCCGGACAAAGCCAGCTTTACGCACATCGTCAAAAATGCCCTGGTGATGTCCCTTGCGGTCGCGGATCAGAGGAGCCAGTACCTGGATGCGGCTGTTTTTTGGCATGTGTAGCACGGCGTCCACAATTTGCTCGGCTGATTGCGGCCGTACTGGTCGGCCGCATTCTGGGCAGTGGGGGATACCAACACGGGCAAACAGCAGGCGCAGGTAGTCATAAATCTCTGTTACTGTACCCACCGTCGAGCGTGGATTGTGGCTCACGCCCTTCTGGTCGATGGAAACGGCCGGGCTAAGTCCTTCAATCTGATCCACATCTGGCTTTTCCATTTGCCCCAAAAACTGGCGGGCATAAGCTGACAATGACTCGACATAACGTCGCTGCCCTTCGGCAAAGATGGTATCAAACGCCAGCGACGACTTGCCGGAACCAGACAGCCCGGTGATGACCACCAGCTTGTCGCGAGGAATCTCGACATCGATATTTTTTAGGTTATGGGCACGCGCACCGCGCACGATGATTTTGTCCAAAGACATTTGTTTTCCCGTTTGGCATTTGCTGTCAGCGAGCTGTGACAGAATATGCCACAAATGACGACGGTAAATTGAGGCTTTAAAAGCAATCTACAATTCTATCATGCTGGAAAACCCACGACCATTAATATTTGGTTATCGTTGTGGGTTCTATGGAAAACCTCCCGCAGGTTCCGTCTAGTACCATCCCCTTGGGAGAAGCCTGCGGGAGGTTGGCCCGTGCAGAGGTGTTTTTCAAAAAGAGGGTTAGTCAATCAAACAAGTATTGCTGAATATCATCTGGCAAGCTTTCTGTGCCACGGAGATATTCCATGACAAACTCGGTATAGGCCCCTTTTGCCGGAAACCAGGTGTTGACAAATTCATGATCGACAAGCGTGCCAGGTCTCTCGCCAATCCATTCGAGATAATTGGAATACGGCCACTCCTCCAATCGCATAACCAAACCAGCTTTAACGGGATTGGCGTGAATATAGCGGCATAGATGAATCAAATATTCATCACGATCAACCAGCTTATGCTTGAAGCGACCTTCAAAAAGCGTGCCGGAACGATTTTTCTGGTGATTCACAGCCTGGACATAGCCATTGAACAATACGTTGATGAATTTGGAGATGGGAAAATGGCCGTCTTGCCGCAGCAAAAAGTGGTAATGGTTGGGCATCAGGCAGTAAGCGATAAAGGCGATTTGATATTGGAGGGCATACTTTTTGATAAGCCGCAGGCAGTAGAGGTAATTTTCTGAGCTAAAAAAGATAGGGCTGCGATTCGCGCCGCGATTGTAGATGTGGTAGTAGCTGCCTTGGCCGAAACTGCGTCTGGGCATGGTAGCTAAACCTCCCGCAGGTTTGTATCCAGATTGTCGTATTGGACGGAACCTGCGGGAGGTTGGGCGTCTGGATGCAAAGCCGCGAAATACTCAAGCAAGCTACGATGGATGAAAACCCAACCCCCTCCAACACGCTTGAGAAAAATGATTTTAACCATGCTATCGAGGAATAGCCTCAAATTCAAAGGTAAAAGACGAGTCCCTAAAATTGCGATCCTTAATATCGAGTGCTGTAAAACAGATAAACCACCGTAAACCATGCCTCCAAGGATAAATGCTACTATCAATGAAATGCTTCCAAAATAGACACCTGTTTTTAAGTTTTCGACGACTGTATGAGCTAAGGGAAAAAGAGCGAAAAAATGAATAAAAGTCACGCTTGCAAAAGCTATTCCTATCATCAAAGCTAATATTAATGACCTAAAAAATGATGTATGGATACCTTGATTTGGAGAAGTCTTTACTTCGATTGTTTTATCTACTACTCCGCTTATGAGTCCTGAGATAATCACAAAAGCAATTAGTCCACCACGAAAGAACACAAGCTCAAAAATATATGACAATAGACCAATCGTTACGCCCAGTCTTAATTTGGATGATAGTAAATCAATTGACAAGTTTCTATAGTGTATTGCAGAGATAATGGTAAATAGGGTACCAATTGCTAATGCATTAAGAACAATTAAAATTACCCATGTAGAATTTTCGAAAAAATCACTGATTAACTTGGTCATTGTTGGATTTTTGAACATCATTATAACAAATATGGATAATATACCTGCCAACCATGTCTCTACCATTTTCTTCCAAGACAAATCGATCTTGTCTGTTGGTTGTATGTCCTGATGCATAAATTTGTACCAAAGATAAAAGGAGATCAATAAGCCTGAAATTAGGTTTGGTACTGTCTCAATTCCAATTACAATTGGATTGTCAGCGATCGAGAAGTCGAATAAGTTAAGTAGTGTAAAAATCTCAGGTTTATTAGCATAATAAATCAACTGGGTAATACTAACGCTAATAATACCACCTAAGAATATGGTCAAAAAGACAAATCTCTTGCTTTTAAGGAAACCGAGTAAAAAACCAATTAACGCACCAGAAACCAATGAATAAAATTCACCTTCATAAAACCCTAAATATAACCAGCTAATGAGATGACTAACGCCAATTATCAAGAGAGCAGATATTGTCAAAAGCGTTGACATGAGAGTTGAAAAGTAAAATTTTCGGTAAAAGCTGTTAACGATCCACGAGGGTTGAAGACGGTCAATATAAAAAACAGACTGATCATGTTGGACCATACCGTGAGCGAGGTTAACGAGCCACTCATGGGCTTGGTCTTTGTCAATAACAGGAAAGATATGTTTAAAGATTTGAGCTTTTTGATCGGAAGATAACGGCCGTCTCCGAAACATCTCATCCACGTACGTATCAAATAAATGCTTGCGCCGATTGGCCAGGGTGCCGAAGGATTGCACCTGCTCGCGAGTAAAGCCGCGATACGCCAGCGTCATGATGTTGAGGAAAAGCGGAGAATGAGCCAGTTCGTTGAGGTTGAGGTCGGTGGCCAGGGCATCGCGTACGGCCGTTAATTCCAGTTCGGGATGGCTGAGATAGGTTTGAATTTGGTCGTCAGTGAGAGGGTGGAGACGAACGGCCGTTGCCACATTCAACTTTTCTTGTAATTCATCATAGTCTGCCAGGCGGCTGCACACCACCAATTCTGCCGGGTGTTCTGCTTTGAAGTTATTGATGGTCTGAATGCAAGCATCTCGTGCCTCGGCAGCAACTTCATCTAGCCCATCCAGCAAATAGAGCAGCAGATTTTGTGTGATCCAGGTTTTGCTGAGTTTCCTTGACATATCGTATTGTAAAAATAGCTCTTCAACCAGCCATTCTTGAAGTGGTTGTTTTTGCTGCGCCCAGGAAGAAAGGTTAAGAATGACGGGCACAGGTTGGCTGGGATCATGTTGGGCAGCGGTGATGAGCGTTTCAGCTAATTGAAGCAGCGTGATTGTTTTGCCGCTGCCGGGTTCGCCAAGGATGAGTAGGGAACGGCCGTGTTTTTGAAAAACCTCTTGCAAAGGTTGCTCTATCGAGGCCTCTGGATTCTCGCCAGGTGTGTACAAACTCTTGCGAGCAATTGCTTCTGGCTGATAGCTTAAATTGAGTTCTAAAGTTATCGTCTGGGAAAGGGACTGATGAAGAAATCCCTCAATCCAGATTGTTTTAACATTTTGCAGCAGATTGTCCCGATTCCGCAAATCTTTTGGCGTAGGGACGATTGGTTTTTGCCAATCATATTGTGGGCGTCTTTCTTGTAAAAGAGAAAGGAATTCAGGTAAATGGCCTGCTCGTTGTAGGGTTTTAATCAACCAAGTACACTGCTCGGTTTTGGCCTTTTCAGGCATTTCATCGGGATCGATGGACAGATCGAAACAGAGGTCTCGAACTTCATCACGGCTAAATGCTTGCGCGATTTGTCTGCTGAGGGGGCCAATGTTGGGTTGATCGGGAATGGCCGTTTCAGGTTCAGTTGGATTGCGACGGAAAAATCTCATGGATGGCTACTCTGGACTTTATTGAAAACATTGTACAGAGTGACAATTGAATGTGCAATGCAGGATCCCCCCCCGCAGGTTTCACCTAAGAGGATGGTCTTGGATGGGACCTGCGGGAGGTTGGGAAAAGCAACATGGCTTAACGTGGGGCAATAAAAAAAGCCATCCCCAAGATGGCCTTCTTTACACAATTATTCAATTTATAATGCAACGCGCTATTTTCTAATCAGGCTAACCACGTAAATGAGGATGACAGCCCCGACAATTGCTGTGACAAGTGAGCCAATGAAGCCACCGGCACTAAGCCCCAGCAAGCCAAAAACCCAACCACCAATGACACCACCAATAATACCTATGATAATGTTACCAACCAGGCCAAAACCGCCGCCGCGCATGATTTTACCAGCAGCCCAGCCAGCAATGGCACCAAGAACTAACCAAAGAACAAAATTACCCATTTTTTTCTCCTTGTTGAAAAATTAGTTGTGGGCGTGAGGTTAATTGAAGGCGCTCACGCCCTTTTGTGAGTGTTTACCTTACGCAAAGACCCTGTTTAGGTTGTGCGGGTCACTTTGTTAAGACCTCGCGGAGCTTCGGTATTGTACCCTTTAACACGGGTGAGGTGGTAAGCAAAAAGCTGCGCCGGAACGATGCTAATCAATGGTGAGAGCCATTCTGGCAAATCAGCAGGCAGGGAAATGGGCGAGTTGGCTAAGGCCAGCGTCGGCTCATCGTTGCTGATGATGAGCAGCTCAGCCTGCTTCTCCTCGGCCAATTTTTGCAGCAGATTGCGCATGTCGGCCAGGACGGCCCCGTTGGGAGCCACGGCCATGACGGGGAAGCCGCGTTCGACGATGGCAATTGGCCCGTGGCGAAAATCGGCGGAGGAGTACGGTTCGGCGACGACGTAGGCGAGTTCCTTGAGCTTGAGCGACCATTCGAAGGCGGTGGCGTAGTTGTAACCGCGCCCCAAGACGACGCACTGTTTCATGTAACGGTAGCGCTGCGCCAGTTGGCCGATTGTGTCGTCGTGGGCCAGTACGGCCGTTCCCCATTCCCCCAATCTCTCAATCGCCTCAAATCGATCTTGTGCCTGGCTCCAGGCGGCAGAAAGCATGGCGATGGCCAAAAGCTGACTGGTGTACGTTTTGGTGGCGGCAACGGCCGTTTCTACCCCTGCGTGAATGTTGATGACAAAATCGGCCGTTTTTGCCAGCGGCGAATCGGGTTCATTAGTGATGGCCAGCGTGGGCTGGCCCTGCCGTTTGCCCTCAGCCACGACGTTTACGATGTCGGGCGACTGCCCCGACTGTGAAATGCCAATCACCAGCGCGCCGCGCAGTCGGGGCGGCTGTTGGTACAGGCTAAACAGCGAGGGCGTGGCCAGCGTGACGGGCAGCCGGTTTTGTGCGCCCCACAAATAGCTGGCATACCGCGCCGCATTGTCAGATGTGCCTCGTGCCGCAATGAAAGCGTGCTGGATGTTATCCAGCGGCACTGCACGAGCAATTGCCCGGACCACCTCTAAATTTTGGGCGTAACTTTGTTGCCAAACGGCCGTTTGTTCCTGAATTTCTGCATGTAATGACATGGTATCTCCAATATAAATAGAACGCTGATTTGCCTGATTTAACTGATCAGGAAGATCATGGAAATCAGCGTCCCATTAAGTTCTTAAAAAAGAAAAATTTGCGAGCGCTATCTGCGCAAATCTGCGTAATCTACGGATTTTTCTTTTTGATAAACGATGCGCCCGCCGACGAATGTGGTATGTACCTGCAAATCTGCGGTGAGCAGCACCAAGTCGGCGTCACAATTGGGGGCGATGCGGCCTTTGTGCGGCAGATTGAGCAGGTCGGCGGGCGTGCTGGTGACGGTGGGCAGGGCTTCTGCCAGAGTGCAACCGGTGAAGGTGATAAGATTGCGTACGGCCGTATCCATCGTCAATAAACTCCCCGCCAGCGTCCCAGAAGACAATCGTGCTGTCGTATCATCCACGATTACTTCATGATCGCCCAGAGCGTAGTGGCCGGGGGGCATTCCCAGGGCGGCTATCGCATCAGTGACCAGGGTGAGACGGCCGTTTCCCACTATTTGCCACACCAGCTTCACCAATTCAGGATGCACGTGCTCGCCATCAACAATCAGGCCGACGGTGGTGTGGGCATCGGCCAGGAGTGCGCCCGCTAGGCCTGGTTCCCGGTGGTGCAGCGGCGGCATGGCGTTGAATAAGTGCGTGCCGTAGCGAATCCCCGCCTCGAATCCGGACGCAGCTTGAGCAAAGGTGGCGGTGGAATGCCCAGCACTGACCATGATGCCACGCTCGGTGAGCAGGCGAACAATTTCCAACGCACCGTCCAGCTCTGGCGCAAGCGTAACGAAACTCACGCCATTTTTGGGAGACCAATTGGCAACGGCCGTTTCCGATGGCAGCTGCAAATAAGCGGGATTGTGCGCCCCCTTTTTGGTAGGATGCAAAAAGGGGCCTTCCAGGTGCAGTCCCAGTGGCGTGGCTCCGGCAAAATTGGCAGGTGGGCTGGTAATGGCTTGTTGTGCGGCAAAAACGGCCGTCAACGGTGAGGTAATAATCGTGGGCAAAAAGCTGGTGACACCATACCGGGGCAGATGCGCCGCCACGGGCCAGATGCCGCGCGGCTCACTGGTGAAATCAAGGCCAATCGCCCCGTTGAGCTGCAAATCAATAAAGCCGGGGACGAGGTGCAGGCCAGTGGCATCGATGCAATTCACCTTTTCTGGTAGATCGATCTGGCTGCTGGGGGCGATGGTTTGGATACGGCCGTTCGCCAACAAAACGGCCCCATCTTCCATCACTTCATCCGGCGTGTAAATTGTAGCGTGTTGAATGCAAATCATAAGAAAACAGTAGAGAATATTGGAAACAAGAAAATTCACGCAAAGTCGCTAATGCCGATAAGGTTTGATGGACAATCTCTTTTGCCTAGCAATATACCTATTTAGCTTGCTTTCATCAATACATTTATGGCACAGATCAATTTTGGCCATGCGGATGGCAGCGTGAAGGATACTTGCTATACTGATTTGTGAGTTTTACGCTGTCTATGAGACAATTGCTGCGAGTAAATGAAGATTTCTGCTTAACCATACCCCCTGTGGTTGGTAGCAATATACACCTAACCCTGTCTTAAATCACGCTCGTTTTACATGAAAAGGAAACTATGCAGACCTGGCACACGAAAACCGTTGAATCTGTTGTACATGAACTAAAAACTAATCTGGAACAAGGACTTGATCCTGCGGAGGCGCAGCAGCGACAGCTGCAATACGGCCGTAACGAACTCATCAGCAAAGGGGGCAAACATCCCCTGCGGCTGCTGTGGGAGCAGGCTAGCAGCACCATGGTGCTGATTTTGATTGTAGCGACGGTGCTGTCTGGCTTTTTGGGCAAAGTGACAGAGGCGGCGGCCATTGGGGCCATCGTGGTGCTTTTTGTCATTTTGGGCTTTGTGCAGGAGTACCGCGCTGAGCAAGCAATGGCTGCCCTGAAGAAGCTGGCGGTGCCCGTGGTGCGCCTGCTGCGCAACGGCCGTTGGCAAGAAATGCCCGCCCTCGATTTGGTTCCAGGGGATGTGATTTCTTTGGAGGCGGGCAACGCCATTCCCGCCGACGTGCGTCTGGCCACCAGCGCCAACCTGCGCGTGCAGGAAGCGGCCCTGACGGGTGAATCGGAAGCGGTGGAAAAAGCAACGGCTGTGCTGGACAAAGAAAATTCACCCTTGGGCGACCGGCGCAACATGGCCTACATGGGCACCAATGTGACCTACGGGCGGGGAACGGCCGTTGTCGTGGCTACCGGGATGCAAACCGAGCTGGGCAAAATCGCCACGCTCATTCAAGAGGTGCCAGACAGCACCACGCCTTTGCAGCGGCAGCTGGATCGGGTGGGGCGGCAGCTGGCGCTGGCGGGCGTAGGCATTGCCGTTTTGGTGATGATCATTGGCCTGTTGCAGGGGGAAACGTTGGAGGAGATGTTTTTAACGGCCGTTTCCGTGGCCGTCGCTGTGATTCCCGAAGGCTTGCCCGCTGTGGTCACCATCACCCTGGCGCTGGGTGCCCAGCGAATGCTGCGCCGCGCTGCCCTCATCCGCAAGCTGCCTGCGGTAGAAACGTTGGGCGCAGTCACCATCATCTGCTCCGACAAAACCGGCACACTCACCGTTAACCGCATGACGGTCACCATTTTAGATGTGGCCGGGCATTATCTGGAGCTGGCAGGCACGAGCGATAAACCTGAACCGTCTTATCGCATCGCCGCCGGGCCAGATGAATTGTTCAACAGCCGTCCCTCGGCCATTGGCCTGACGCTGGCTGCTGGGGCATTGTGCAACGACGCTTCTTTTCAGCCGGACCCGGAAACGGGTCGCTACAGCTTTTTGGGTGATCCCACAGAAGGGGCGCTGCTGGTGGCGGCGCAGCAAGCCAGCTTGGACAAAACCGATCTCGAAGCGCTTTTGCCGCGTGTGAATGAGCTGCCTTTTGATTCGGAGCGCAAGCGGATGACCACAGTACACAAGCTGGAAGTGGCGCCCGACCTGAAAATCAGCCTCAAGGACGACAAACTGGCGATTGCCGGCAAAGTCCATATCCCCCGTGGCG
>JBNKLQ010000196.1:0-12043 GCA_050292445.1 Promineifilaceae bacterium (SeqCode)
CGGCACTGGCTGATCCAATAACCACAAAAACGTCGGCGTCAAATCAAGCAAATCCGCATCCATTGTTAGCCCCTCACGCACGCCCTTGCCGTGCCAGACAAACATCCCTTCGGGGCGGTGGCTGGCGTAATCGTTGGGCACGTGCTTGATGAGGTGATGGCTGCTGAAGCGCGTCTGGAAATAGCGGGCGTCGGTGGTGTCTTTGGCCCAGCGCACGATGATGTCTGGGGCATCATTGAGCTGCGCCCCCTGCCACATCTCTTCGCGGAACAGCACTTCGCCGACAGCATCCCATTGACGCAGAGCAACGGCAATCTGCCGCCGGGTTTGTTTATAATTTTCGCCAGGCTGCACAATCCCTTGCGGATCGCGTCCCGCCACATTCAGCCAGACATAGCCAACGGCCGTTGTTCCCGTAGAAAAAGCGCGCGTCTGTGACCAATCCAAATCGTAAAAGTCAATCGCCAACCGCTCGGTGAGACGATCCAGCAGCCCTTTTTTCTGAACGCTGTTGCCTGCTTCCAATTCACTGGCCAAGGCGCGCCCTTTTTGCCGCTCGAAAAATTGCAAAATGGCCAGCTTGAGCCGCTCCGGGGCGGCTTCACGGATAGCGGCGGGCGAGAGGCCAAGGCGATAAAGCGTTTGCTTGAGCTGTACACCTGCACCAGATTTGAGAGCGAGGAAGTCATTCTGATGCAGCCAGTTGTTCAACCAGACTTGGTGCCGTGTGGGGCCAAAACCGTGGTCAGACATCACACACAATATCGTATCGTCATCGACGGCGGCAAGAATTTGGACCATCGCCTGCTCCACAACTTGGTAGAGGCGCAGGATGGCGTCGGTGTGGGGGCCGTTGGGCTCGTGGCGCGGTTCGCCCGCCATGAACTGCCAGAAGCGGTGCTGGGCTTGATCGGTTTCCAGAAAATGAACGGCTGTAAAATCAGGCTGATCCTGCTGCAACAGCCAGGCAACCGCCTCGCCACGCGTTTTCACCAGATCAACCAACCCGTCAAAATAATCGGCATAGCTGCCACCCAAATCGTCGGAAGCATTGCGGGCTAAATCCCAGCCGTGGTCAACCAATTCATGCAGCAGGTTGGGTGGATGGCACAGTTGAGGGCTGCCGCCGGGATACGGGATGCCAGCTATGAGACGGCCGTTTATCGCTTCCGCTGGGTAAGTCATGGGCATGTTGATCACCAGGGAACTGAGACCCGCGTCCGACAGCAGCTTCCAGAGTGAATGGCCAATGATGTGACGGCCGTTTGTAGGTACAAAGGCGGTGTAATCGTCGCCGATGAGCTTGCCGAAGTCATAGATGCCGTGCTGGCCAGGATTGGTGCCGGTAGCCAGCGAGGCAAAAGCGGTGGGCGTGGCCCAGGGCACGGTACTCAGCAGCGTGCCGCCTGCGCCTTCGTCAAAGAGGCTTTTGAGCAGGGGCAGCTCTCCGGCCGCCATCCAGGGATTTAATAAATCGAGCGTGGCCCCATCCAGGGCAATCATGAGAATCTTGGCCATGAAATCAGAATTTTTATCAAAGATTACGCAGATTAGAAAGATTAAAAAAAATCTGGTAAATCTGCGAAATCTTTGATGAGACGATTATTTTTTTAGAACAAAGTAACAATGCGCTGACTGATTCTTAAAGAATTTTGCCAGCAGTAAGTCGAGATAAATAAAGATAGGCGTGAAGATTTCAAGGGGCCAGAAGGCCAGCGGCAGCATTTCCCAGAGGAAAAAGATGATGTTGTAACGGCCGTTCTGCTCCACCACAAAACCCGCTTCTTCAAAAATGTCCAGCAAATCGGCAAAGCGCCAGCTCGCTTCCACTTCATCCCCCTGCCACACCGGGTTGATTTTGCGCCCCAGTCGCAGCAGGGGGTTGTCGGTCACGGTTTCAACGATGAAGATACGGCCGTTCGCCGCCAAACAGCGCTTCATTTCTGCCAAGACCTGCTCGTAATCCGCCACGTGGTGCAGCACATGGGCAATATAAACTATGTCAAACGCATCATTGGGTACCGGTAAACTTGTGCCGCTGGCCTGCATCACATCCAGGCCCAAACGGCGGGCGGTTTGCAAGCGGGGAAAAGAGACTTCCAGACCGGTGCGCTGCATGGGCACACCGTCAAAACGGAGCATGTTTTCGCCATCACCGCAGCCTACGTCCAGCAATTTTGCCTGCGGATTTTGGCTGGCCAATTTTTGGGCCACTTGTTGCTCAACCTGGCGGTAATTGAACAGTTTGTAGCGGAAATGGAGGAGTTTTGGGTGCATATTAAAAAGCGTTACACAGAGGTGATTTTTCTCCGTGTAACTCTGCGTCTCCTCCGTGGTCCTCTGTGTTCCTGATTTTCGTTTCAATTCCCATCAATTATGCTCGCTGCCGTCGCCAGAAGAAGATGATGAGGCCCGCCAAATTGAGCCACAAACCGGTTACCACCATCGCCGCAGGCATTTGCCACAATTCATCGTGGAACAAAATCATCGCGCCAAGCTGCACCACAATGCCCAGGCCAATCAGGTAGACGTAGTAGGTCCATTCGGTGGATAAAAAATAGTTGAGCCAGACGTTGGACAGAGACAGCAGCAGCATTGCCAATCCCACTAGTCCTAAAACCAACCCTTCTACCTGATATTCGCTGCCCAAAACCAGATTGATGATCGGTTCGGGGAACAAACTATAAATCAAAGCGATGCCACCGCAAACCAACCCAACAATGCCCATCGCCAGGAGCAAAATTTTGCCTGCATCTTGATGGGCCGCCTGCCGCCGTGCTGCTTTGGGAAACAAAATCATGATGATAGCCACAGGGAAAAACTGGATCACTTTGCCCAGGGTAATGGCAGCACTGTAGTTGCCTGCTACAGATGGATCAAACAGGCGACGCACTAAAATGGCATCCATGTTGATGAGCAGGGCATAGCCAATAAGCCCTGCGGCAGTATAGGAGGCATAGCGGAACATCTCTGGCAAATGAACTTGATGGTGTACGGCCGTTTTTTGTTTTACGGCCGTATCCAACAGAACCCAGCCCACAATCAACGCCACGCCACTGGCCAGCGGCAGCGAGAGCATGGCCCCAAACGCGCCCCAACCCAGCCACACCAATAAAGCCCCCAAAAGCAGGCGCAGCAGCGCCTGAGCAATCTGCACCGTGCTCAGGGCAGAAAATTGTTGCAGCCCTTGCAGCGCGCCGCCCACGACTGGACGCACCACCATGAGCAAGGTCGCCGCTGCCAAGGCTTGCACTGGACCAATCTCCTCAATCTGCAAAAAAGTAGCGAGTGGCCAACTCAGGAGGATTAATATCACCCAGGCCAGGCTGCCCCAACGCCAAGAAGCGCGAAACATCGCCTGAAAGAAGGAAGCGATACGGCCGTCTGCCTCATCCCCCGCCTGAAAACGAGAAATGTAGCGCGTAACCACCGTCTGAATCACCCGCGAAGAGACGACCAGCACCTGCCCCACCCCCGCCAGCGCCACCACAATGCTAAACTCCACGGGCGTCAGCATGCGGCCAATCACCAGATTGAACAGATAGTCCAATCCATAAGCGATAGTGACACCAGCCACCAGCGCCAGACTTTGCCACAGAGAAGGCTTTAGCTGAGACCGCAAACGGGCTACGATGGGGCTGTTCACACCTTAACCGCTCGTTTAGGCAAATTACGATACCGCCAAAAGATTTGCCAAACGCGCCAAACCGCCTCCACTTTCACAGGCACGCTCATTTTGCTTTGGCCAATACGGCGATCTTCAAAATAGATAGGTAGCTCCAAAATAGAAAAATCCAGTTTTTGGCAAAGATAAGCCATCTCTACCTGAAAAACATAGCCGTTACTAATTAACTGACTCAAATCAATTGCTTCCAGCACGGACCGGCGAAATGCCTTAAATCCGGCTGTGGCGTCTTTAGCCTTAATGCTCAGAATGAGGCGTGCATAAGCGTGGTTGGCCCACCAAGAAAGCATGTAGCGCCACCAGGACCAGCGCTCATCCAGGCTTCCCCCGGGAACATAGCGCGAGCCAACAACGACATCATAATTTTCCAGCTGCTTCACCATCTCCGGAATGTATTTTGGGGAATGTGAAAAGTCGGCATCCATCTGCACCACTACATCGGCACCCATAGCCAAAGCCACCTGGAAGCCTTTAGCGTAGGCCGTGCCCAAGCCAAATTTGCCAGGGCGATGCATCACGGTCATTTCCTGAGGATGCTGGGCGGCGAGTTTATCTGCGAGCGCTCCGGTACCGTCAGGCGAAGCATCATCCACGATAATGAGATGTTGGTCTGTAAATGGCAAATCAAAGAGGGCATTGGTTAGTTTTTCGATGTTGTCTGCTTCGTTGTATGTTGGGATTACAATAATTATCTTCACAAAATGCTATCCTATGTAAACGGCCGTTTCTCTTGCACATACAGAGAAAACGGCCGTTTACCGGAGTAACTCGTTATCAAAAAACGGGGTTAACGATGCGTAATAGGCAAATACGTTTTGAGTCCGTTGACGGCAAAAACCATCTCCAGCGATTCCGTTTTCCCCTCATAAATGGCTTCGGTTTGGTTGGTAATAAGTGTAAAATCAACCAGGGCTGGATTCACGATAACGGTATAACTGATCTCAACTTCACTATCACCGGGAACGTTGCCCGTCCACTGAACCGCACCAGCGCCGCTATTGTAGCTGGCCCCAGACACGCTGCCAGATACGTAGGTGGTATTGGCAGGAATAGGGCTATTGAAGGTGACAACGGCCGTTTCCGTGCCTAAGTTCGTCAGCCTAAAGGTATAAGTGACAGTGCCACCAGCTTCAAACGCACCAGAAGCCGTCATCGTTGAGGGCGTCAAATCAGCGGGAATAATAAGATCAGCCACAAAAAGATCACGACGTCCATTCGTGTCATTGGCAATCATATTGCTGGCTTCTGTAGCAAACCCAATCGTACTACAATCAGCAGAGAGGGTCGATCTATGTGCCCGGCCATTTCCCATAAACGTATCACTGCCAGTGGCCAGGAAGGTTGTCTGTGTCACCCGATCGTGTATATACACCTGCCGCTCACCATTGTGTGGCAAGGTCACCAAGTTGGTTGCTTCTGAGGTAAACGAAACAAAACGGCCGTTACCACAAATAGCCGGATCCTTACTGTCCGCATTCCCCTGTGCTCCCAAAGAAGAGATGCTGACCAATTCCATCGTATTCAGCACGCGATCGTAAACAAAAATATCAGACTTCCCATTGGTGTCATTGGGCACCAGGTTGGTGGCGTAGGAGCGAAAGGCAATGTAACGGCCGTCTGAAGAGATTGCCGCCGGACTACTATCTCCGTTCGACTGACCACCACCAACAGGCTTACTAATCAACGTTGTCTGCTGCGTCTGCCTATCATAAAGCATCACGTCCCGATAGCCATTACTGTCTGGGACAAGGTTGGTGGCGTCAGAAAGGTAAACGATGAAACGGCCGTCATAACTGGGTGTGGCCCTGACCACGGTGCCATTAGGATAGGCGCCTCCAGGGGCCTTGGTAATTCGTTCAATATCACCCGTTTGCAAATCGCGCACAAAAATGGCATTGACTCGTGCCGCGTTAGAGGGTGTACTCTCTACATTGATACCATTGGACGCAAAAATCACTAACTTGGCATCTGGGGTGATGGTCCCAACGCTGTTGCCATCAATCTCTTTGCCATCCCAGGTCAGCGAGACTCGTTTCAAGGAGTTAGTGACCCAATCGTACAAAAAGACGTCCAGCCCATCATCTACATAATCATGACGGTTGGTATCGCCTGGAACCAAATTGGTCGCGTAAGAAATGAAGGAAACATAACGGCCGTCCTCAGAAACAAATGGATCAAAGCTGCGCTGGTCACCTCCCACACCACTTGGCCCTACCGAAATCTTTCTAGTCGTATCCGTATTGCGATCTCGGACAAATATATCTACAAAATTTAAGCCCTGCTGATCAGGTCCCCAATTAGACACAAATGATTCAAAGGTCACAACAGAAGCATCTTCCGAAACAGAAATATAGTATGAATCCAGATTTCCCTCAACACTACCTGTGCCTACACTAACCCTTTCAATGTTACTAACGGCCGTTTGACCACTCACAGTAAAGGCTAAGATCATCAAAGGTAACAGCAAAAACAACCAAACAAACTTATAGCTACTCCTGCTATGTGCTTTCTTTTTCTTAGTGAACATACACCTAAATATCCATCCTTTATTTATTGCAAAATAGATTTTTATAGCTCCATAGCTGACTGAGCTAAAGAACTAGCGAATTTTACTGAATTCAATAGGCAAAGCTAGTCTAATTTATTGGGCCTTACGGCCGTTTCACCAGCGTCTCATTTCTTTGTGGCGCAGGCACATTTATGGGCTCTCCCATCCGCTCCAACGTTTCACCATCATAAATGCCAATGAGAAATTGCGACGGCCGTTCTTCACCAGGCAAACTTAACGCATGCAGCTGCATAAACTGATCGCCGGTGCGCCAGCTGTCTGGTGCAATTGCCAAACCGTCCCATTGGCTCAGCAATTGGCCTTCTTCATCCAATGCATGAACAAAAATCTTCAAGGGATTCTCAGAAGGACTAAATACTTCCCACATTGTCGCGAGCGTCACGATTGGCTCAACATTAGAAGCGCCTGGTAAAAAATCCACATCCAACAACGATAACTGCCCGGCAAACGAGTAGGGTTCTGCTTGCGGCAACGACGCCTCATGGAGACGGTACAGACGCTGGCCATTACTTTCAACCACCAATTCAGCATTGAGTAACGCTTGTATTGCCTCGTCTAGCATTTCCCCTTCACCTAAAATCAACCAGCCCCCTTTTGCCGGCCAAAGCATGACGGAAGAATTGTCTAGCCAACGAACCCGCAAATCATTACTAGCCAATTCAGCCCGAATTGGGGAAGAGAGATTCGCTGGTTCTACGCCTAACAAAACCAGATCAACTGGCGGGCCCGTTGCAGGCACTTCATACAAAAACAAACTACTACCCAGCCGCACAAATGGCTCTTTTTCCCGAAATGCGGCAAAAGCATTCCGCTGTGTACCCAGCACCACGCCATGCAAGCTGGTAACGCTCAGTGCATAGACGCCAGGTGCGGGATTCAGCGGATCGTAAAGCTGGCGATTGGGTAATGCCTGTTCTGGTGCAGGTGGCCACATCGGCAATGGCTCAAAATTCACACCATATGCCGAGGGGTGGGCCGTGCCAAAATAACTCAACTTCACCGGTTGGTCACCATTCTCCTGCTGCCACGCCGCCAGTGCTGGTAAATCTTGCCCCCAGTCAATGTTACTGTCAGATAGCAGTCGCCACGATTCGTCTGGGCCGCCTGCCAGCACATTGAAAAAGGGAATGTAGTCTGGCCAGACAAACAAGGCCAAGCTCACCTGCCAGACAGCGACCGCAGCCAGACCAAACCGGACCAGCCGGGGCCATTTGAACAGAACATTTTTGAGGGAAACGGCCGTAAACAACCACAAAAACGGCAGCGTCGGCAACAAGTACCGGTAACCAATATTCAGTGACGAAGTTAAACTTACGCCAAAATAAACCGCCACCGGCAGCAACAAAAACAGGTTATTGTGTTGCATATTTGTAAAACGCTGTGCCTTCTCTAAAACTTTGTGCGTTCTGCTTTTGCCCCACTTGCGTCTAAAAAACAGAGGCGCAACAAACGCCATTACCAACAGCAACAGCGTCAATAAAGGCGTTTTGATAGCAAAAGCAAATGGGAAATAATACCACCACCCCTTCGTCGAATAATTACCGGCCAAGTAAGCCCCATGTGGCTTGCCAAAATATTGCAGCTCCCAAAATAAATCATCCCAAAATGGACCACCAGGGTATGGTCGTAAGGCAAAGCCATTCACACCCCAAATCACCAGGCTGCCCACTGCACCCACGCCCAGCAAAACCAGCAACGGTTGCCAACTGCGCCGCCACCAGGCCACAAACAGTCCCAACAGCCCTAAAATTGGCAAAAGCAGCGCAGCATTAAATTTAGACGCGCTCGCCAGCCCCAAACCCAGCCCAGCAAGCAGCATCCCCTGCCAGCCACCGGGCGACACTACCCAACGCCAAAAACCGTACACTGCCAATACAAAAAAGAGCGTCAATGGCAGATCACCAGAGATGATACGGCCGTTTGCCAACAAATTTGGATCAAACGCAAGCAATATCAGGGCCAGAAGCGCCGCTTTGCCGCCTGCTAATTCCCGCCCCCAGCGAAAAACGAGCGCCAACAGCAGTACCGTTAACCACATCACCGGCATCCGCCCCAAAAAGAGCAATTGCTGTGGATTTTCATTGAGCTGCCACATGAACAGATCGCCAGCCACTGACCAGTCACCTGCTTCCCAAGCTGGCGTGTCCAGGGGCAAATTCAGCTCAGGCACCGTCAGCAGCGGCAGCGCCGCCAGCCCACTCGCCCCCAAGGGATGCCCCAGCAAAAAGTGCGTTGCCCCTTCCTGCAAATAGGCAACCCCGCGAAATAAATGACTTTGTTCATCCACGGTAGCGCTTTTCTGTAAGGCACTGCTCACCATCAAGGCAAACGCCAACCAAATCAGCCCAGCTGCCAGCCAGCGCTGTTGCGACTTCATTGTATCTCCCTTGGTTCCTCGGTAGAATCGCTCCATGAATTTTCGTAATCGTTGGCCGTGGCTGGTTGTGGTGGGAACGGCCGTATTTGCAGCTCTTGTTTTTAGCGATGCCTTGCCCTTGATACGAGGCCCACTTGGCTGGCGCTGGTCGCTTAACCCCAACAACTTACCTTGGTGGCCAACGCTGTTGGCTGCCACCCTCTTTTTGCTTGGTTGGTGGTGGCTAGGACGATGGTTGACTGCGGCTAGACAGCAGTCGGCTACCGTTATTGCCCTCATTGTTCTTTGCTTGGGCACATTGGCATTGCAAGCCGCAATGCTCACCCGCTTTCACCCCAACCCAGCCGCCATATTGTACGAGCGGCTGGCCTCGGACCAAGCAAGCGGCTATTTTAGCGCAGCACAAGAAATCGAACACCTGCCCACTTTTCTACGCGAATTCCCCGAGCGAATGCCCAATTTTCGCGCCGATCCCCATCCGCGCAGCAAGCCACCTGGCATTATCCTGCTCTATTGGGGCTGGGAGCAGGTTGCGGGTTGGTTTCCCACGCTTGCGGCCACCATTGGCCATTGGGCACGGGGCATCATCTGCAATAACCTATGGCTGGCTACGCAAAGCAACGCTGCGCTGACGTCCAACGTGATGATGGCTATCCTCACGCCAATCTTCTCAACGCTTGCTATCCTGCCAGCCTTTGGGCTGGCCAACCGTTTTTGGGGGCGTCAGCAGGCGTGGTTGGCCGCCGGACTCACGGCTTTATTGCCTGGACGACTCATTTTTACGCCACACATGGATTCGGTTTATCCTCTGCTGGCGCTAGTAGCGCTATTTTTGGTAGATACAGGATTAAAGCGGGAACGGCCGTTTTGGAGCTTTCTTGGTGGATTGTGCATTGGCATCGCCACCTTCATGAGCCTGATCAATGGTCTCATCGCCGTTGTTGTGGGATTGTATGTGGTGGGCCGACTTTTACCTACACGAAATTGGTGGGGGTTGATGCGGCACGGCCTGGCGATTTTTGGGGGCACATTTCTGCTCTGGGGCATCTATTGGGCCTCTTTTGGCGTCACGATATGGGAAATTTATGCCGCCGCCGCCCCAGCACGGCATGATTTGGCCCGTAGCTACACCGTCTGGCTCAGCGGAAACCTGTACGATTTTGCTATCTTTGCTGGATTGGCACCGTTTTTGTTGGCTTTGCCTTGGCGCGGCGAACCATCTAATAAAAGCAAGGCAGTTCTGGCGCTGCTGGCCGCATTTTGGGGGACATTGCTATTGTTCAATTTAAGCGGCACGATTCGAGGCGAAGTCGGGCGCATCTGGCTGATGCTAGCCCCATTTCCAGCTTTGCTAGCAGTCCGAACAGTCACAACACAAACAAATCGTTGGCTGGGAACAGCCATTTTAACCAGCACACTTTTAACCACGGTGTCAATGGGCGGCCGCTGGCAAACCACCGAGGTAGAATGGCCCATCACACCGGTCAGTTACCAATCGGCTCAAATTCCAAATGATGCAGTCGTTAACCAAATCAACCTGGGCAGCGGCATCACATTGGCCGCCCACGACATCCAGAGTTCCGAGCAGTTGAACCTGACTCTTTTCTGGGAAACGGCCGTTCGCCCAGACGTACCGTACACCGTGTTCCTGCATTTACTAGACGCCAATGGCAACATTATCGGCCAGCAAGACATCATGCCGCAAAATGGTCAGCTTCCCACCACCTGCTGGCAACCAAATACCATCATTGCCGATGAACACACAGTAGATATTTCAAATTTAGAAGTTGGCAACTACACGCTGCAAGCTGGTTTGTACGATCAAGCAACGGGCCTGCGTTTGGGAGAAGCCGTAATTTTAACGGCCGTTTCCTTGCCGAAGCAGTGACCAGCGTTGCTGATGGATCATTTATTGCGCAATTTCTAAGGGGAGAAGCAGCACACGGTTCCGGCCGCTTTCAAGCAAAAATCTTTCGCCAGTGTCTGGATTGTAAAGTCCCAGCTGTACCCAATATGTGCCCGATGGCAACTCAGCCAGGCTGATTTTTTGTGTTTGGAACAATAAATCTTCAGGGAACAGCGAGGCGTAATCCGCTGCAAAAAAATCGCTTTGGGCCACCACACGACCGTCCTGAGCCAAAATGTGCACAAATGCCTGACGAGGAGACGGTTTGGTTAGACTGCGCCACTCCACCTGCCATGCTGTCGTTAAGGTGAGGCTATCCAAGTCTTGTTCAAATTGATGCCCTTGCAAAGAAATCCGACCAAATTCCCCCACAAAAACAACCGGCAAGCTGGCAGCTTCAACATCATCTTCATTTCCCGGCACCAATGAATCACTCCGATACCGCTCCTGAGAAAAACTTGCCAGCAATTGTTGTGCCTGGGGATACAAATTAGCCTGAAGGGAAAATGTCCCCGATGGCGGCAATCCCAATACTTTTGAAAATTGGGGCGCAACGGGAGTAGATTCATGAACAAACCACCAGGTTGACTCATTGGGCACCACGATGCCAAAGCGGGTATCTACCCAACGGCGCAGAACGGTATCCGTGCCAAATCCCTGGCGAATGGTGGAATCCACGTCGTCGAAGCTAGGATAGCCAGAAACCACTGCTGCTATCTGCTGGCGCGGTTCTGGCGCAGCATACGCCAGCCGGAAGAGCGGATACGCCGGATTCCACGGATTGAGCGCTCCACGGTAAGTGCTGATAATGGAGATAGCAGCTAATAAGCCAATGATTCCGATTCGCCAGCGAGATTGATAAAGAGTGGGATCGAGCAGCGCAAAAAAGGCCAGCAACGGCACAGGAATCAGCAGCCAGCGCACGCCAAAGGCAAACCCGCCAAAACTCCAGGTGTTTAGGGAAAAATAAAGAATGTAAACGGCCGTTGCCCCCATAATCACCCAAAGTAAGGCGCGTGCTCGCCCCTGCTCCGCCGAAAATGCCACCCAAACCGTAAACACATACCAAAACACGATGGGGTAAAACGCAAACAGACCATAATCACCTAAAAAAAGCCGGAAAATATATTGCGCCACATCATCAGCCTGACGATGCCCAGCAATGGCCGTGGCAATCACTGATCCTTCATAATCGTACCCCTTTGTGTAAAATTGGGGCGGCAGCGGATTACCCACAATCTGGTAATCTAGAATAATCATCAAGGCAACCGGCACCGCAGCCCCCACCAGCACCCAAACCAGATCGCGCCGGTAAGCATAAGCAGCATAAAGCATAATGCCCACGGTATAAACGCCTGCTGATAAATCCAGTGTCATTGCCAACGCCGCCAAAAATCCAATCAGGATTAGCCGTCCCTTGCTGGACCGGGAACCGGTCAGCAACATGTAGCTGGCAGCAAACAAAGCCGCCACGGCAGGCACATGGTTTAAAAAAACGGTGCTAAA
>JBNKLQ010000197.1:0-11921 GCA_050292445.1 Promineifilaceae bacterium (SeqCode)
CGAAAAACTCATTGCCAACGGCCGTGTTTCGGTCAACGGCCGTCGCGCCACGCTGGGTCAAAAAGCTGATCCGGCCACTGATACGATTGTGGTAAACGGCCGTACCATCAAGCCACTACAAACCGAGTCCGTCTACGTCGCCCTACACAAACCTAAGGGCGTCCTCTCTTCCCTGGAGGATGAGCTGGAGGAAGGCCGCACCACCGTACGCGATCTGGTGCCGCTACCGGGACATCTCTACCCGGTTGGTCGCCTGGACAAACAAAGCACCGGCCTGATTTTGATGACCAACGACGGCGATCTGGCCCACAAGCTCACCCATCCGCGCTATGGCCATGAAAAAACATACAAAGTGATTGTGGAAGGGCGCATTAGTCAGGAGGCATTGGAAAAATGGCGCGCGGGTATTTATTTGGACGGCCGTAAAACTATCCCCGCCCAAATCACTGTCATCCAGCAAGATGTTTCCTTCACACGGCTAGAAATTGTAATGCGCGAAGGGCGCAAGCGGCAGATTCGGCGCGTGGCCAACATGCTCGGTTTTCCTGTCACCCAGCTCGTCCGTGAAAAAATTGGCCCGCTTACCCTGGGCAACCTCAAGCTGGGCGACTGGCGGCATTTGACAGATAAAGAGGTTGCGGCGCTTAAGGCGACAGTCTCTTCTGCCAAAGCCAAACGGCCGCGTCATAAATCTGGCGGCAAACCGGGCCATCGCTCAGACAAAAAGCCCGGTCGCGGCAAACCGAACAATCGGCCCCAAACCGGCTCCCGCAAAAAAGGCGGCCGCTCGGGCAAAAAAGGGTCACAGAAAAAAAGATAACTTACCCCCCACCCTAACCCTCCCCCTAAAATGGGGAGGGGATTTTGCTCCCTCTTCCTTGAGGGAGAGGGCCGGGGTGAGGGTGCAAATTAAGGAAAACGTATTGGCAACAGAAACCACAGAACCCATCGCCATGATCGCCATTGACGGCCCAGCTGCCTCCGGGAAATCGACCGTCGGGCGACTGTTGGCGGAGCAATTGCATTATTTGTATCTGGACACGGGCTGCATGTATCGAGCCGTCACCTGGGCCGCTTTGCAGCAAGAAATCGATCTTGGGGATGAAACGGCCGTAACCCACCTGGCCCAAGAGATTCAGATCGATATTCAACCGGTGCGCGAAGAAGACGGCCGTCACTACACTGTCCTTGTCGATGGGCAAGACATCACCTGGCAACTGCGCACACCCGCCGTGGATGCCAACGTGTCACTAGTGTCCAGCTATCTGGGCGTGCGCCAGGAAATGGTTAAACGGCAGCGTGCTTTTGGCCAGCGTGGGGCAGTTGTCATGGTTGGGCGGGACATTGGCACGGTAGTGACGCCCGGCGCACCGCTGAAGCTGTTCATCACCGCCAGCGCTGAGGAGCGCGCCCGTCGCCGCACCCGCGACCGTCAATCACAGGGCCACAGCGCCGATTACAACCACATCCTGGCCGACGTACAGCGGCGCGACCAAATCGATAGCAATCGGGAACATTCCCCCCTGCGCCCCGCTGCTGACGCTATCCTCATCGACAGCACCGACCGCTCTCCGGCAGAGATTGTGGATACAATTTTGCAAATGATTCGTGAGTCAGTAATCAGTAATCAGTGAGTCAGTATTCAGTTACTGAACACTGACCACTGGAAAGTTAAATGCCTCTCTTTCAAGAAATTGACCTCAGCACCTACACTGGCGGCCAAATTGTGGCCATCGAACCGGGCAGCGTCGCTGCCAAGATCGGCCTGCGTGCCGGGGATGAGCTGCTAGCAATTAACGACAGCCCGGTGGAAGACGTCATCGACGTGCAGTTTTACGCCGCCGAGGAAGCGCTAACGCTATTAGTGCGACGCGGCGATGAGATGCTCACCTTGACGGCCGAACGAAATTATAACCAGCCTCTGGGGCTAGAATTTGCCCATCCCACCTTTGATACCGACATTCGCCGCTGCAACAACCTGTGCGAATTTTGCTTTGTACTGCAAATGGCTCCACGCTTCCGCCGAACACTTTACATAAAAGACGATGATTATCGTTACAGCTTCCTCTTTGGCCATTACGTTACCCTCACCAACATGAGCGAACACGACTGGTGGCGCATCGAAAACATGCACCTATCGCCGCTTTACGTCTCCGTTCATGTAACAGATACGGAAGCACGCCGCCGCTACCTGCGCAACAAAAATGCGCCAGACATTCTGGAGCAGTTACGCTGGCTGGGTGAACGCGGCATCGAGGTCCATACACAAATTGTGGTCACGCCAGAAGTGAACGACGACGCATGGCTGGAACGCTCCATCACCGATTTGGCCGAACTGTGGCCGACGGTACAGTCTATCAGCGTGGTACCTGTGGGACTAACCAAGCAGCACAAATACCAGATGCGCACCCACACGCCAGAGGAAGCGGCCGTAACCTTAGATTATGTCGAGTCTTTGCAACAAAAATATCTGGCTGAGTTTGGTGTTCGCTTTGTTTATCCCACCGACGAATGGTATTTGGTCACCAATCGCCCCGTCCCCCAACTGGAAGCGTACGACGGCCAGGAGCTGCACGAAAACGGTCTAGGTATGGTGCGCACTTTTTTGGATGAGTGGGAAGAAGTGAAGCTGGAAATTGGCGATTGGCGATTGGCAAATGCAGACAAATCTCCAATCTCTAATCTCCAATCTCTTACTTTAGTAACAGGAGCGCTTTTTGCAGGCACTTTGCGGGAAACGGCCGTACAGTTCCAAAATCTCACCGGGGTCGCCATCACTGTGCAAGAAATCAAAAATGAGCGGCTGGGCGGCACCATCACCACCGCCGGGTTGCTCATGGGGCAAGACGTACTGGAACAGTTGAAAACGAAAAAGCTTTGCGATCTGGTTCTGCTGCCCCGTGTTATGTTTGACCACCCCGACCGCATTGCCTTGGACGACATTTCGCCACAAGACATAGCCAATCAGCTAGGCAAATCCGTCATCCTGGCCGACACGATGGGCGACGTTTGGGACGCGCTCATCGGCAAATCGCAAGTTGTGTACCAACCGGGCAAACCAGCGGGAGACAGCATCCCCCTCAAGCTCATCTCCCCCGACGAACTCGACAACAACCAACACTTCTCTTGATTTTTTGCCACAGAGACTGCAGAGAAAAAGAGATTGTGACGTTTTGAGAGAACAATCGGAGAATAATGAGAAACCCTCACTTGTCATTTCGAACGAAGTGAGAAATCTTTAATGCGATCGTAGGCTAATTGTTTGCAAGTTTAGAAAGATTTCTCGCCAAAAGCGGCTCGAAATGACAATTCTGGGCTATTCGTTGAGATTACCGAATCTTAAATTGCTTGCAATAGCGTGCCGCCCGCTTCTGCCGGGTTTAAGAGCGTTTGGGCCAGATTGCCCGGCTCCAATCCCGAAAAAATGCGAATTGACAGTTTGGGAAACTGATCTACTAGGGCCAACATGCTTTGCACTTTGCTGACCATGCCTCCCGTCACATCCGTGCCGCGCGAACCGCCCAGCGCGGCCTCAATTTCGGCGTAGTTGGCTCGGCTAATCACCGGAATGACCTGCTCCTCTAAATCATAGACCCCGGGTGTTTCCCCCGCCAGCAGCAGCCAGCACGGCCGTATTCCCTCCACCAACGCCATCATCACCTCTTCTGTAGAGACAATTGTCCCACCCCGTACCGAATCAAAGGCCACATCGCCATACACCACGGGCACCAATCCGGCAGCCAGCGCCGCCTGGACGGGATAAGTAGTGATGCTTTGGACACGGCCGTCTTCACATCTCACCGAAGCCGACGGCGACAAACTCACGGCCGGAACATTAGCTAACAGCAGCTCCGTCATCACCATCCGGTTCAGCCTGGCCGCCGCGTCGCTCACTTCGGCAAAACCACGCCAGCCAGCCGCATCGGTCACGCCCTGGCGCGTGCCATATTTGGCGGCGGCCACATGGCCAAACGAGCCGCTGCCCTGCCCCAGCACCAACTTTAGCGCTGGATTTTCGCGCCGTGCCTGGGCTATTTCGTCCACCAACCGGGTCAGCACATCGTGCCGCACCCGCTCCACTTTGGTTTTGTCAGTAATTAGCGAACCACCGAGTTTGAGGAAAAGTGTATCCATACTTCACATCTCTCGTTCCATGCTTCGCGTGGAATGCCCATTTGGGGCACTCCGCGCCCGTTATTGGACGCAGAGCGTCCTGAAGAGCTTTCCAACGGATACCGTTGGAACGAGTCCAGTTACTTGTTAAAAAAATTCACGATGTGGTTAACGGCCGTTTCCGGATCATCTGCATACAGCAACAGCCCCATATCTTTTTCCCGCACGTAATCGGGTGAGTAAAATGCCTGGATCGTTTGCTGCCACAGCGGGCCAAGCAACACCAGTGGCTGCGCCGCCACCTCGCCCACCTGCAAAAAGCTCCAGGCCAGCGTCATTTCAGACAGCGTGCCAATGCCGCCAGGCAACACAATGATGCCGTCGCTTTGCGTCACCAGGTGCAGCAGCCGCTCGCGCAGCGTCGGGTAGCGAATCTCTTCCTGCACCCAGCGATTCGGCCCCAACGGCCGAAACTGCTCAATCTGGTCACACGTCACACCAATAACATGCCCGCCCGCTTCAGCTGCACCTTGGGAAACGGCCGTCATCGTGCCCGAATAGCCGCCCGTGGCCACCGCAAAGCTGGCTTCCGCCAACAATTTACCCACCTGCCGAGCTTCTTCATAAGCACCACTTCCCGGCTGCGGTGCAGAACTACCAAAAACGGAGATGGTTCGTTGGGTCATGGAACTCCTTAAAAGTGGGCGAGTGGCAAGTTTGCGAGTGATAAAACAACTTGCGCACTGGCAAACTCGCCCACTCGCTTACTCTTTTGACAAAAACCGTCGGGCAATTGCCTGGAACTCACCCTGTTTCTCCAACATCGGCGCGTGGCCACATTCCGGCAAGATGTGCGTTTGGCTGTTGGAGAAATGGGATGACAACTGCTGCGCATCGCTGGGCGGCACCACGCCGTCATTTTCGCCCCAAACCATGCAAATTTCGTGGTGGAGGTTAGTGAGAGACGGCCGTAAATCATGAAACGCCGACGCCTTCAGCACATCCGCCGACTGTCGCGCCAATTCATAATCCGCCAGCCGCCGGTCCCACACCGACTCATGCATCAGGTCCGGGTTGTAAAACGGCGTCTTGATCTGCCGCCGCACCCACATTTTGGACTGCGAAACGGCCGATCCCAAATCTATCAAGCCTAACCCTACACCAATCCGCTTTACAAAATCAGGATAGTTAGCCGAAGAAAGCACTGCTGGTGCCAACAGCAGCATCTTCTCTACTTGTTCCGGGTAATCGACGGCGTATGACACAGCCAGCGTGCCGCCAAACGAATGCCCCGTCAAAGCCACCGGCGGCAAATGGCGCGCTTCGCAAAACGCGGCCAGCCACTCCACCAGATGGGGAAAATTGTACGGTGTGGTTGAAGCCGTATAGCCAAAACCAGGAATGTCTGGGGCAATCAGCCAATGCTCGTCGGCCAGTTCATGCATCGTCTCGCGAAAGCTGTCGGCTGAGGTAGACATGCCGTGCAGCAAAATAATGGGACGGCCGTTTGGCGTTCCTGCCTCATAATAACTGGTGTGAATGCCCAGGGCATCCAACTCAAACCGGGGAACTTCAGGATAAGGATAATTTGGCATAAGCTGAATCTTATCAAACTTGGCGGCATTAGAAAAAAACCGGGCCGCAGCGTTCACAGAATCATTGGAGATATGTCTCTCATTTTCTATTTTCCTCTTCGATCTCTGTGGCTAATAAAAATGGATTTGACGGCACGGCCGTTTTTCCCGAAAATACGGCCGATAGGAGAAAGTTGCAAAACATTTGACCATGTCCACATTTCAACTCACCCCGTTCACACCCAGCAAATGGTTGCCCGGCAGCCACACGCAAACGATGTTTGGTCGCATAACGCGGCACAAATCTGGCATTATCTTTCAGCGCCGCCGGATCGACACTCCGGATGGTGACTTCATCGACCTGGACTTCCCCGAGGTGGCTGGGTACTTGCCAGCAAAGGACGCGCCCATCGTTCTGCTGCTGCACGGGCTGGAAGGCAATGCCCGACGCAGCTACGCCTGCGAAACTTATCATCGCCTGGCCCGGCTAGGCATCCGCAGCGTAGGGATGAACTATCGCTCGTGCAGCGGTGAAATTAACCGAACGGCGCGCTTCTACCACTCCGGCGCCACAGATGATGTACTCCTGGTGCTGGCCAGGCTGGCCAAATGGTTCCCTAGCAGCAGGCGCGGTCTCATCGGCTTCTCGTTAGGAGCCAACCTGGCGTTGAAGTTTGTGGGGGAACAAGGAACAAATGGAACTGATTGGGTGGATACGGCCGTTGCTGTTTCCCCGCCCTTCGACATGGCCAAAAGCGCTGATTTGCTCGCTCACGGCATCAACCAACTGTATGTTTACTACTTTTTGAGTTCGCTGCGCCCAAAAATCAAGGCCAAAGCAGCTTTACTGGAACCGCTGGCCGACGTAGATAAAATGCTGGCCGCCCGCTCCTTCCGTGACTTTGATAACGCAGGCACCGCTCCCCTAAACGGCTTCCGCGATGCGGACGACTATTATGAAAAATGCAGCACCGCCCAATTCCTACCCCATATCCGGGTGCCAACGCTGGTGTTACGTGCCCTGGATGATCCGCTTTTTGCCCCAGACGACGTGCCTTACGATCTCATTGAGGCAAACCCGTACCTCACGGCAGGCATCACCCCTCAGGGCGGGCACATGGGCTTTGTAGAGGGACAGCCTGGCCAGTTCAACTGCTGGGCCGAGCAAGAAGCCACCCGCTTTTTGGCAGCACACCTTCTAAAATGAACCTTTCGCAGGTTTCTGCGGAAGGCTGGTGCCTACAAAAGTGCCAGGCTCATCACCAATTCGTTCCCCTCTACCTGACCCGTGTACTCAAAACCTAGCTTCTCGTAGAACGGCCCTGGATTGCCTGGCAGTTCCTTTACATGGCTCACCTCTAGCTTCGTGGCGTTGGGGCGCGTTTTGACGTATACCACAAGCTGCTCGATGGCCTTACGGCCGTATCCCAGCCCTTGGTATTCCTCGGCCACCATCAACCGCCACAAAAAGTAGGCAGGCTCATCAGGATCGTCAAACAACATGATAAACCCTACCGGCGTCTCATCGGCATAAATCCCCCGGAACCACGCCTTTTCTTCAAAATGGGCCTGGGCAATGGAGACCGCATTGTTGGCCACCATATTTTTTTGCGACTCGGCTACCTTCATCTTGAGAAACGGCCGTAATGTCTCCTTCGTAATTTCGCGCAGAGAAACGGCCGCATCGCGGCCCGGTTGTTTTGCCTCATCGGTCATAAGATCCTCCTTATAAAAAGGGCAACGGCCACTGTTAAAACTTGGCCACCATTAACTGTTATTTTACTGCTAAGAGATATGCTTTCTGTTATGCTATAATTTACACCTTACATAAAAATAAAGGAGACTTGTCAGGTTTGTCTTATTTGACCAATATATGCTAAAGAAAATCTGACAGGTCTATTAAACTTCAATATCCATGACGTTGTTACCACAAATCATTGAGCTGTTAACTGAATCACCTGGCAACATTGTGTACCATCTGGTCACGCTGTTTGCCTTGCAGGCCGTGCTGGGTGTTTCCTTAAGCCAATGGCGACGCAACCGGCAAGACAAAACGGCCGTGCGCACCGCTTTAGCCGCTGCGTTTTTGGTAGCTGGCCGGCTCATCATCATGATTGCCAGCCTGATCATCGTCAATAACGCCGTTTCGTCCCTGGCCGTTTTGCCCCCCCTGGAGCAAGCCGTAAACACGGTAACGGCCGTTTTCCTGCTGTGGGCCTTCATTCCATCACCTAAAAACATGCCCCGTCTGGGCCATATTTTACTCCTGTTTGCCCTGCTTACCATTATTATTATGACCCTGTCCTTTGCCCAAGTGTGGGCCGCTCAGGTTGCCGCTGCCCCAGTACCTTCCCAGCTGCCCTACAACGGCACCACCCAGGCGACGGTTTGGGGGTTGGTCCAAATTGTGCTGCTGGCAGTTGGGTTGGTGATGACACTGGTGAACGGCCGTTTGCGCCCCACCCTTCGCCCTATTATTCTGGGACTGCTGCTGCTGGCCCATCTGGCCCATTTTTGGAACTATCCGGAACTCATTCCTTCTGGGACTGATATTCCTTATTGGATTCGCCTGGGCTACCTGGCAGCACTGCCGCTCTGGGCGATCATGGCTTACCAGGAATCGCTGGCACCGCTGGTGGCCTTACAGCTTTCTACCTTGCCCGCCCACCAGCAGCTCAACCGCTCCCTGGCATTGGCAGCCACCGTCATTGATCCAGAAAGCACGCGGGGACGGCTGCAAGCTGCGGCCGAGATGGCCGCACGGCTCACTGACACTGCTTTTGTGGGCATTGGTCTGCTGCCTGAGGAAGCCCCAGATACCATCCGGCTCGTTAGCAATTTGCCGCAGCCGCAGACCAATTCACCGCGCACTTGGCAGCTCCATCTGGCAGATTGGGAACCGTTCCAAAAACTAATCAACATAGGCCACGGTGCCCATTTGCCATTAACCGGATCGGGGGCGCGACAGGTATATGCCTTGTACGAAGCGCTAGGCATTGGGCCGCTGGGTGGGCTGCTGCTGGAGCCGCTAAAAAACGAAGATGTTGTATTTGGCCTGTTGGTGTTGGCGCTGCCAGACGGCCATATCCAATGGTCGCCTGCCCAAAGAGCTATTTTGCCGGGTCTGGCCCAATTTGTGGCCCAGGCAGTGAGCAACAGCCAAACACCACCACCACTTGAGGAAGAAACGGCCGTGCCTATTCCGCTTCCGCCTGAACCAGATGCTGCGGTAAGCGGTCGGCTCATTGCCCTGGAAGAAGAGCGGGAGCGCCTGGTGCAAAATCTGGAAACGGCCAACAATCGCCTGCTGCAAGCCGAGACCCGGGCCGCCACCGCCACAAAACGAGCCCAGGATTTAGCCGCCGCCCTGGAAGAGATGGAAACGTTGAGCCGGGATGAAAAGATAAGCGTCCTGGAAGAAGAGGTTGCCACGCTGCGTGAATCGCTCATTGAAGCGGAGGAAGCGATGGCCTTGGCCTCCGCTGGCGAAGGCGGTTTAAGCACCGAATGGGTCATGATGACCATCACCCGTTACTCTGGCCAACTGGAAGAGGCCCAGTCGCGCATTACCAAGCTGGAAGCCGAGCTAGCCAAGCGAGATCGGGGCACCTCGGATGAAGTACTGGTCTCACTCATTCAAGAACTGCGCACGCCAATGACCTCTATCGGCGGTTTTACCGATTTGCTGCTGGGCGAAACGCTGGGCATTTTGGGCGTGAAGCAGCGCGACTTTTTGCAGCGCGTGCAGGCCAACACGGAACGCATGGGCAGCCTGCTAGAGCAAATCTTGCAACTGACGGTGGTTCAGGACCCCCAGGCTGCCCCAGAAGATGAATTGGTGAACGTGCGCGAGGTGTTGGAAACGGCCGTTAACGGCGTTGTCAACCATTTGCGCGATAAAAACCTCCAGCTCGATCTGGACATTGACCAAGATTTACCTGCCCTGCCCGTCAACCGCAGCGCCTTACACCAGATTTTTAGCAATTTGCTCAGCAACGCTTGTTTGGCCTCTGGCAAAAACGGCCGTGTTGTCACCACGGCCCACGCTCAAAGCATTCCTGAGGGCAACCATGACAACGATGAGCCGATTCGCTTCCTCCAGATAAACATCAGTGACAGCGGCAGTGGCATTCGGCAAGAAGATTTACCACGCGTGTTTACAGCCCATTATGAAGCGGAACGGCCGTTAATTGCGGGCTTAGGCGATACGGGTGCCGGGCTTTCGATGGCCTACGACTTGACAAACGCCAATGGCGGACGCTTGTGGGTTGAGAGTGAGCCGGGCAGCGGCAGCACCTTCTCGCTGCTGTTCCCAATCGCCATGGAACAGCCAGCCGTTCCGGATCGATCCAATAACGGCAGCAGCACATGAACCAGGAAACAGTCGCTTCAGGAAGCTGGCGAATCCACACGCTGATGACCGGTGGCGTGTTGTTTACCCTGGTGCTGGCGCTGCTGTTGGCCCAGCTAGACAGTTTGCAGCGCCAAATTTTGCCTTCGCCTGTGGCCCAGGCCATCTCCAATTTGAATGCCACACCCACCAACACACCCCTGCCCGCCATTCCCCTGGCCACCGGCACGCCCCCTCCACCTGCCAGCAGCACACCGATAAATGGTAGTACGGATACGGCCGTTGCCATGCTCCCAACCTGTAACGCCACCCCTCCCGACTGGGAACGCACAACCCTTTCACCAAACGAAACCTTGTTCACCCTTTCCTTGCGCTACAATATTTCTGAAGAAAAAATTCGGCTGGCCAACTGCCTGGCACCAGATGACTTCATCAACGTTACGGCGCTTTACCTACCGGTTGCCGTCGCCACGCCAGCGCCAGTAGCAGAATGTGGCCCGCCGCCAGATTGGGTTGCTTACAGAGTACGCTCTGGAGAAAATATGTTTAGGCTTTCCTTGCGCTTCGGCACTACCATAAACGCCATTTTGAATGCCAACTGCCTCACTTCAACCAGCATCCAGGCCGGGCAGCGCCTCTATCTGCCACCACGTATGGTGATGCCACCCACGCCTAACCCCACAGCCACCGCGACCAGTACCGGCACGGCAACAGCCACACCCACGGCAACAGCCACAGGAACCAACACGCCAACCAGCACCGTTCCACCGCTGCCTACCGGGTCGGCAACGGCCACCAGTACCGCCACAGGAACAGTCACGAGCACACCAACCAGTACCGTCACAGCCAGTGTGACGCCCACAGCCAGCGTGACGCCCACAGCTAGCACCACACCTACAGCCAGCGTGACGGCTACTGTGACCAACACGCCAAGCGCCAGCCCGACAGTATCGCCCACGGCCAGCAGCACGCCATCGAGCACACCAACACCGTCACCCACCAGCTCAGCGACACCGACGGCTTCGGCGACACCATCGCCTACGCCCAGCGATACCCCCACCGCTACCGCCACGCCAACGGCCACCGCAACACCAACAGCAACGGAAACGGCCGTACCGTAAAGAAACTGCCTTGATTTTGATGTCTATGATGACCGAAACGCAACAGATTTCGCAGATTTAACAGATTTTATCTCTCAGTGCAGCTCTGTGTCTTTTCTGCGTACCTCTGTGTTCCGCTCATTTTCACTGGAGTTCTGATTGATGTCACAACACCAGCGGCCCACCAGCTTGCCGGACCAAATCAGCCAACATTTTAATTTAGAAGAGCTGCGCGCCCTTTGCTACGATCTGGACATCGACTATGAAAATGTGCGTGGTGAGACGAAAGAGACCAAAGCGCTGGCGCTCGTGGCATATTGTGCGCGGCAGGGCAAGTTGGAACAGCTTCTGGTAATCTGCCAAGAAAAACGGCCGTTCCTCACCTGGACCCTTGAACAAGTCACCAACCCCACCGATCAAATCAGCCAACAATATCGCCAACATCTCATCAACCGCTACCAATACCTGGATTTTCGTGGTATGGGGCAACTCAATCAGCAGCCCATTCGCCTACCATTGGAAGGTGTTTATGTGCCGCTAAACGGCCGTATCAACCGCGCTCCCCTTGCCACTTCCACCAAGCAGGCAGACCCAACCCAACCACCACCCATCCAGCCACTGCTTACCCTGCTACAAAACAATGACGGCCTCATTGTGCTGGGCGCACCCGGCGCGGGCAAAACCACTTGGCTTAAATATTTGGCCTTGCAACTGGCGCAGGGCCACGGCGAAACGCTCGGTCTGGGCGACCGGCTGCCGCTGGTGCTCTCACTCTCTGCCTAC
>JBNKLQ010000198.1:0-11914 GCA_050292445.1 Promineifilaceae bacterium (SeqCode)
TATTTCCATTGAAATTCTCCCATATACTATTTTAGTTGGTGATATGGTATTTTAGAGGGGGGAAACTGAAAAATCAAACGAATGAATACGGAGCACCCAGCTTATTAACAGTTCGACAATTAAACTATGGGACGCGGATAAACGCGGATGACGCTGATTTTTCTTCTTCTCCGCGTTTATCCGCGTCCCGTTTTTGTCACTGTAGGGTCTTGGGTTTTGACGTAGCGGTGAACCGCCATGCCAAAATATTCAGTCTTTTCTACAAACTGCATCCCCAATTTTTGCAGGACGCGCTGCCAAGCCAGGTTGTCTGGATGCACAATGCCCACTACCTCTTTCAGGTTCAACTGCTCAAAGCCAAACTGCAAGCTGGCCTGTCCTGCCTCCGTGGCAAAGCCTTGCCCCCAGCAAGCGGGGTCCAGAATGAAATCAATCTCGACTTCGTCGGTTTCGGTGATGCGCTGCAAGCCACAGCGCCCCAGCAGCGCGCCAGTCGTGTGCTGCTCCACGGCCCACAAGCCGTAGCCATGCTCTTGCCAATGCGCCAGCAGTCGGCCAATCATGCGATCCACCTGCGCTTCGGTCACCGTTTGCGGGCCGGGGAAATATTTGAGCACATCACGGCCGTTTAGGATTTGATGCATGGCGGGGGCGTCTTGGGGAGTGAACGGCCGTAAGCACAAATTTTCTGTGGTAAGCGTGGGGATGGTCATGTTCATAACCTACTCTAGCAGGATGCCAGCGATGGAGACCAGGGAATGATCCTCATCGTCGGCGGGGCAGTGGTCGTAGGCGACCTGGACGCCTTCGCTGCCTTGCAGGTAGCGCAGCATGAGGTAGATGGAGGAGAAGCCACACACTTTGTTGCGATCTTCCACGGCGGCAATCTGGTCGTAGAAGCTGGCATCGTCGCCGCGCATGATGGCCTGGACGAGGTTGTTGTCGGCCTGGCGCAGGGCGGTGCGGCGCGTGTCGTCCATGATGTAGTCATCGCCGAAAGCGGGGCCGACATGGGCAAAGTCTACCGAAGCGACGGTGAGGACTTTCTTTCCGGCGGTGGCGCGTTGCAAAGTGGTGACGGCCGTTCCCAACAAATCATCCTGCGCAGGATGATGCCCATTCATCACAAAATGTTGAAACGACCCGCATAAAATTGGCACCATCGGCTTGGGGTCTACCCCAGCTTGCTGGTAAATGTAATGCAGCCAGACGGCCGAAAGCTCAATCGAATGCTCGCGGCGATGGTGCAGTTCCTCGGCAAAGGCGGCTTCTTCGCCGATGGCGGTGGCCAGCGTGTCTACCAATTCCGTGTCGGTGGGCAGGACGCCGTAGGGGGTGGCGTAGGGTTGGCGGGTGAGGGTGAAGGTGCCCGCGCCGCCATTGTGGTCGGTGCCCAGAATAATGACGAGATCGGCTTCGAGAACGGCCGTTTGCGCCCGCCGCCACACTTTTGAGTAAACCTTGCCACCGCGCTGGTAGTCGATGTGGGGAGAAATGATGGCTCGACCCCGCCACGGCTGCCAGCCATTAAGATTATCTTCTGTCCCGTAATCATCTAGCAGCATGGTGAGCTGGCGCGGATTAGCCGGGTAGCTTAAGTCGGCCAGGGCTGGTACGCGAAAGGGTTGACTGCGGAACTCCGCTTGCTGTTGGGCCAGGGCTTGCCGGGCGCGCTCATTGTCGAACAGGCAGGCGGCGTCTAGCTGTTCCAGCGCCTGTTCGGTGATGACAAAGTCAAGTGGCTGGCCGATGTGCTGGCAAAAGTCGGCATGAATTTCTTGCGGGGTGCGGCTACCGTCGCAAAAGAGGAGCAGCTGCGCCAGGGCGGGGGGCATCACCAGCTGTTCGCTGGACAGTTCCAGGGGATCGCGTAGGTACCACATTTGTTCACCCTGATGATACACTGGTTGGAAATCAAGCTGGCGCAGGCGAGGTTTTTCGTCCAATTGGTTGCTCCTGAATGGTAAATGGTTAAGGGTAAATGGTTAATTGTTAATTGGAAGCGTGGATACCCTGTTGACTTTTTTTCACTGCCAGCACAGTATGGGGAAATGGAAATAGAAATGCAAGCGTTTAAAGGGAAAATTAAGGATTTTAATCAACAGATTTCGCAGATTAAAAAGATAACATCTATTAAATCGGCAAAATCTTTGATCTTTACAATGGTTTTGCTATTGATTGGTTGTGGGGAAACGGCCGTTTCCCCGGCCACGCCCACGCCCATCCAAAACACCCCAGTTAGCCAGACTGTGGCTACACCGACACTGGTACCTTCGCCAACGGCCGTTCCCAGCCATACGCCTCCCCCCAGCGCCGTGCCCACTGCCAGCCCCACACCGCCACCTGTCGCGTTCTCTATGGGCGATCCATATGCGCCGGAGTTGGGCAGCAGGGGCTACGATGTCATGGATTACCATCTTTTGCTGGCGCTTGATCCAGCCGTGACCAATGTTGAGGCGACGGTTCACATCAACGGCGTGGTGACCGGCCCAGATCAGGACGTCCTTGCTTTGGATTTTGTCGGGTTTACGATTGAAGATGTCTTGTGGAACATGCGCCCGGTGGCGTATTCACGTCAGGGCGATAAGCTCATCATTGATCCTTCTGAATCTTTGCCACAAGGGCAGCCGTTTACGATTTCTGTGACGTATCATGGGGAACCGGTGGAACGGCCGTCTCGCTATGTGGGATTTGCGTCTTCGGTGGGCATGAGTTTTGTGAACGGAGAAAGCATTTACGTGTTGTCGGAGCCGGACGGATCACGTTACTGGTTCCCCAACAACGACCATCCCCGCGACAAAGCGACCTATCGCTTTGAAATTACGGTGCCCACGGGCTTAACGGCCGTAGCCAACGGCCTGTTGATCGAGCAGACTGACAGTGAAACCAGCAGCACCTTCATCTGGGAGCATAATTTCCCGATGGCCTCTTATCTGGCTACGGTGGTGGTGGGTGAGTTTGAGCGGCAGGAAGCTATCTCGCCGGACGGGGTACCGTTGAGACATTATGTAAATGAAGGGGCAGAGACTGAGTTTACCGCAGCTACGGCCGAATTAGGCGAGGCAATTGATTGGATGAGTGACCTGTTTGGCCCGTATCCTTATGAAGCGTTTGGCTTTGTCACTGCCGATGTTTCCAGTGTTTCGTTGGAGACACAAACGATGGTGCTGCTGGCCAACAACATGATTGGGCAGACGACAGTGATGCATGAATTGGCCCACATGTGGTTTGGTAACTGGGTCAGCCTGGATTCCTGGCAGCAGATGTGGCGCAATGAGGGATTTGCCACCTATGTGCAGCTCATGTGGGAAAATCGGGACGATTCCGAGGATTTTGAGCTGGCGATGGCGGCAATTCAATCGGCTGTTGAGGAAAACGGCGATAATTTTCCGTTGGGCGATCCGCCACCCGCCAAACTATTTAGCTTTAATACCTATTTTGGTGGGGCTGTGTTTGTCCATGCGCTGCGGCAGGAGATGGGGGATGAGGCGTTCTTTAATGGGCTGCGGACTTATTTTGCCACCTACGGCGGTGGCACCGCTAGTGACGACGAGTTCCAGGCGGTGATGGAAGCGGCTCACGGGCAACCGCTGGATGCCTTTTTTGCAGAGTGGCTTGAGTGAGGCTTGACAAGGTGACTTGGTGAGAAACATTCTGTCACCGTGTCACCTTGTCATCTCATTCATCTAGTTCCAAAATCGGCTGGTTCCAATCAGTGTCTTTCACTTTAACGGCCGTTTCCGTCAAAACCATATTCGGCACAACGAGGCGCTCATTACCCACGCGAATTTCCGCATTGAGCGTGCCAATCGCTTCCAAAATGCCCTCTTCACCGTCAATCACTATCCGGTCGCCCATTTCAAATTGCTCACGAGCGTAATAGCCAGCCAGCACGCCGCGCGCCACGTCGCGGCCACCCAGGCCAAAGGCCAGCGCCAGTCCGGCCACGGCAATAGTGATCACATTCGTAAAAATGTTGGTCATGATGCTGGCATTAATGCCCAATTGCTCCAACACCACAATTACAATCATGATGATCAGCAGCACGTTGACCCCTTGACCCACTTCCTGATGAAAATCCACGCCCATGCCGCTCATGGCGGCCTGGGCCGCTTTGCCCAGGAACTGAGCAAGCAGAACGCCAGCGGTGAGCGTGGCCAGGGCGGCCAGCAGCCGAGGCAAGAAAGCAATCAGGTTGCGCAATGGCTCCACGGCGGCATCCAATCCTAAGCTTTCCAGAGCAATGAGAATAAAGTTGAGGAATATAATCCAGTAGAGCAACATGCCTAAAAGCTGGGTGCCGGAGCGTTTGATTTGCGCTTTTTCCAGGCCCGCTTTGATACCAGTGCGTTCCAGCAAATCTTCCAGATGCAGCCGTTCGCCCAGCCGCTGCACCACGGTGGAGATGGTTTTGGCCAGCAGCCAACCAGCCAGCAGAATGATGAGCGCAGTTACCAGCCGGGGTGCATAATCGATGGCGTTGGCTATCATGTTGCTGAATGCGTTTTGGATAATCTCAAAATCAATCATTTCTTCTGCGTCTCCTTCGGCTTCTGCGGACTTGATTTTTATTGTTTATCAACGGCCGTAACAAACTAAGCGCCACGCTGCCAAACCCGGTTGTCCCCATCTTAACGATGTTTATAGCCAGGTCAGCTTGATGAATTTGTTTGATGATTTGGCGGCGCATCTGCTGGGCGCGCGCTGGTTCCAGGTCTGGCAGGTTAGAAACGGCCGTTTGCGATGGCTGTGCTTGCCACAAGGCATCCACAATTTCCAGGCTGGCTTCATCTTCCGCCAGGCGGGCCATAATGGCTTCATTTTCGGCGTCGTCCAATTCTCCTGCCACAAACTGGCGCAGTAATTTTTCGGAGAGTGGTTTGGGTTCATTGATCATGGTCACCATCCAATAAGCGATATTGCATCTGCAACGCTAGCCTGGCCCGCTGCACGCGCATCTTGGCCGCACTCACGCCAATATTTAGCATGTCGGCTATCTCGTTATACGGCCGTTCTTCCATATCCTTCATATACAAAATCTCGCTGGCCCCCAGGTCTAGATTGGCCAGCGCTTCGGCTAACAGCTCACGCTGGTGTCTGTTTTGGTATGCTTTTTCCACCGATTGGCCCGATGGCATGATTTCGGCAATGGTTTCCATTTCTGTTTCGGCTTCTTGCGGTCGTCTGCCGCGCCGCCGAATTTCATTATGGCAGGTGTTGATGGCCACCCGGTACAGCCACGTTTTAAAGGAAGACCTGCCTTCAAACTGATTTAGGCTGCGGTACACCTTGAAAAAAACATCTTGCGTTAAATCTTCGGCATCCTGACGGTTGCGCATGGTGCTGTAACACACCCGCCATACCATCGTCTGATATCGCCGAAACAGTTCCTGAAACGGCCGATCGTCTTTGGTGCCGCGCTGTTGACAAACTTCGATCAACGCCGCATCTGATAGTTCCCTTAACGCCGGTTGCCCCATACCGATAAAAATATCCCTCACAATTGGCCAATAGCCCTCGCAAACAAGCCGCCAGCTCGTCGCCAACCTTCCAGCTTTCTGCTTTAAGTCGTGGATATTCTATTCGATAATTCCTTACCGCGCTGCTCATCGCTGCACCTTAAATATTCAGGACTTGCCTATTTAACAAATGCTTCTAAAAAAATTTGCCGCGAATTTCGCTAATTAACGCGAAACAGATTCATAATTGGCGAAATTCGCGGCCAAAAAACTTTGACTGCGTAAGTCTTGATAATAAAGAGCGCAGCAGCATAAACTCTATGCTGCTGCGCTCTTCAGCTGGCAGGGTGCTTATCCAGCGCCCTGGCCGTTGATTGAAGTGATTGGACGATATTGTTTATCAGTCGCCGGAGCCACTATCCTCACCTCGTAGATTGGTAACCAGACGTTCAACTTCACGCCCGGCAATCTCGCGGCTGCCTAGTCCGAAGGCCAGTGCCGCTGCCACACCCAAAGCGCCTAGCATGATGCCAAATGCCATATTCACAATGTCATTGGCCACACCAAGCTGGCGCAGAGCCATCGCTGTAGTTAGTACCAGGATGGCTACGCGGGCCAACGTGGCCGTAAAGTTGGCCTGCTGCCCGCCCGCGCTCAAAATGAGATTGCGAGCCAAATTAGCCAAATACAAACCAATGGCAAAGATAATGACGGCCGCAACCAGCTGTCCGCCAAATGCGATGAACGCTGCCAAAATATCAGACAAGAATTCTGATCCCAGCAGTTCTGCCGCCGAGAGTGCAGCAAACAGCATAATGCCAACGATAATCAGGTAGCCAACCAGGTCGGTGGGCTGGCGCGCCCCGCTCCAGTTTAGACTCAGCCGGGCGGGAATGTCATCGAAGCCGACGCCGCGCAGCAGGTCGGTGATGAGATTGGCAATCATACGGCCGATATAAAACGAAATCACTAACACTAGCGCTGCGCCAAAGACGTTGGGCAGGGCATCAAGAATGCTTGTGAGCATCAGCGTGGATGGTTCAGAGATAGCGGCGATGTTGAGCGAATCAAGCGCTGAAATGATGGTAAAGAGCAGGATAAAGGTGTAAAGAATGGTGCCCACCATTTTGGAAAGCGAACGCTCACCAGCAAGCCCTAACCGTTCACCAAACTGGTCACTGCCCAAGGCGGCCATGAGGTTGGTAACCACTTGCCGGATAACCCGAGCAATAAACCAACCAATCAGCAGGGTGACAAGTGCGCCAAAGATGTTGGGAATGTAGCTGAGGAACTCTTCAAATACGCCCTGAATGGGAGTGGCAATTGCCTCAACGCCCAGCGCATCCAAAATGGCGGGTAGGAAGAGCAAGAAGATGAACCAGTAAACGGCCGTTGCCAACGACTCTGTGACCGAAACCTGTTCACCCTCTTCCAAGGCGGCATGTTTGCTTAGCCAGCTATCAACATTGAGTAGGGCCGCACCACGCCGCACCAGCAGCCGCAGCAGGTACGCTACCACAAAGGCTGCCAGCAGCAGTAGGGCGGCGGAGCCTAATCGCGGCAAGTATTCGGTGGTAATGCGATTCAGCAATGATTGCAGCGGTGCGGCCACGCCGGGCAAATCGATCTGTTGGAAAAAGCCAACGATGAAAAACAGGAAGATAACCCAAAAGACTACTTTACCAATGAGATCTTCAGCGGAAAACGGCCGTACCCCATCTTCCCCTTCAAACCATTTTGCTACCCGATTATCCAGATTTGTGCGCCTTAACAACCGGCGCACCACGCTGGCCACAAGCCGGGCCACAAAATAACCAACTACTAACAACAATAGGCCACCTAGAAAAGCCAAAATAGCTTGTCCAATCGGACCCATTCCCAAAAAGAATTCTTGAATCTGCTCCATCATGAACCTCCTTCACAAAAGTTTGATAGAATTCTACATACACACATAGACGCCAATTTCTCTGGTGCGTCACAAAACAATGAACCCATTCACTAACCAATGTGACCAATTTCCTACTCGGGTGTCTTAAATCTGGGCGCGTTACCCTGCGCCTGAACCTTTTTCAATTTTATTTAGGAGGATGTAATGAATTTTTGGGTTGGATTAGTAATTGGTCTGATTTTGGGCTGGGTCATTGAATGGGCCATTGATTGGCGTTTTTGGCGACGGGAAGAGGAATCTGCCGCTGCACCCAGCCGCTCCATCGATCTCGATTTGCAGGGCAAATTAGCTGCCCTGGAAGCAGAAAAAGCGTCTTTGGCAGCCCGCTTACAAGAGGCTCTGAATAAAGAGCCAGAAGTGGTCGTTCAAGAGGTGGTCAAGGAAGTGCTGGTTGAGCGGGATAGCTTGCAGAAGATTCATGGCATTGGCGATGTGTTTGCGCGACGCTTTAACAATGCAGGCATTTACACTTTTGGCCAATTGGCGGCGCTCACCCCTGAACGTGCCCACGAAATAATTAATCCAGAAGAGTGGCAAGCAATCGAGCCAGAGCAATGGATTGCGGAAGCGAAGCAGTTTGCCGAACAGGCGAAACAGGCGTAAGCAAAGGAATTTAACGGATGATTCATCACAGACAAAAAAGCGAAGTGAGACGCTTCGATATTTTTAAACTGATTGTGTTGATTGTGCTCATTGCCCTGCTGCTCTGGTTTTGGCTTTCGCCACCTGCCTTTGTGCAAGGGCCAGACGAGATGGTGGAAGATACGGCCGTTGCTAGCGAAACGGATACGGGTTTAGAAAGTGAAGCCGCCCTAGACAGCGCCGCCGAAGCAGAAGATGAAGCCATGTCGGAAATTGACGCGCCTGAACTGGACTCCCCGGTACTTACCGATGGGCTGGAAGCAGGCAGCGTGACCCTAAGCGGCAGCGGTACGCCTGGCTCCACCGTGCGCGTTATTGTTGATGGCGCAGAAATGGGGACAGCCGACGTTGGCACCGATGGCAGCTGGTCCTTTGACCTTGATCTGGCTGAAGGGTCCCGCACGCTTTCGTTAGAGGCCCTGGCTGCCGACGGCAGCGTAGCCACCAGCGTTGATTTCCCTGCTTTTGACGTTGTGACTCCAGCGGTCATGCTGGACATTCCCACGCTAAATTTGCCGGAAGAAAATTTGTTTGCGGGGGCCATCGACCTGAATGGCACAGGTACACCCGGCAGCGAAGTTGGCCTCGTGATTGATGACGAACTGGTTGGCACGGCGACTGTGGGCGATGATGGTACGTGGTCATTTACCACTGAACTGGCAGCCGGTAATCATGGGCTACATGTACAAGCCATCGACGCCGACGGCAATGTGGCTGGCGAATCAGAAGGATTTGGTTTGTCATTGGCTGAACTAACACGTCCTGAATTTGACCAAACTGGTTTTGAATTCACCCCGGGTGTTGTTGATTTTTCGGGCGTAGGGACGCCGGGTACAACAATTGAGGTCCTGGCGAATGGTGAAGTGGTGGGAACGGCCGTAGTGGCCGATGATGGTACCTGGGCTTTGCCCGCCACACTGGAGGCTGGCGATTATGATCTGAGCCTGCGCATGTTGGCCGCCGATGGCACCCTGTTGGCAGAGGCTGAAGGGGTAAGCACGTCTGTGGCTGCGGCTGAATCAGAGAGTGCCGCCGAGTTTGTTTTGCCCACCTTTGATTTGCCTGAGGCCGATTTGGCTGGTGGCGAGCTGTCTTTGACCGGAACCGGCACACCTGGCACTGAGGTGGAGATTGTGGTGAATGGTGAAGTGGTGGGAACGGCCGTTGTGGCCGACGATGGCACCTGGCGTTTCCCCACAACATTGCCCGGAGGTGACTACGATCTGGCCTTGCGCACGGTTGATGGTTCAGGAACGGCCGTCGAAACCGATCCTTTCAGCTTTTCTCTGGCGGCAGCCGAAGCACCCGCAGAGGATGCCCCTGAGGACAGTGTGGTGACCGAGACTACGGATACCCTGCCTGCTGATTACTGCAAAGATGCCGAACCAGGCATTGACCAGGGGGATACCTACATCGTGGGCGTGTGCGAATGGCTGACTAAAATCGCCAATCGCCTGGGGATTGAATATCCAGCGCTCATTGGTGTGAATCCCCAAATTGAAAATCCCAATCTGATTTATCCTGGGCAGGTGATTAACCTGCCCCCACGCTAAATATGTGAGTCTGTGACCTTATCACTTAACTTTGTTATGATGAGGTCACTTTTTTAATTGTGTATCGTTTTGACTGGACTAAGGAGTTAAAAGATGTCTGAAAAAGAAGCATTTGATCGTCAAGCAGGGAGTGGTAAAAAGAGCGACGCTGGCAAGACTGAAGAAAAAGCCTCGCATTTGTCGGCGGCAGTGAAGCGGGCAGAAGCCCAAAAAGCCCGCCTGGCAGCAAAGAAGGAAGCGGCTGTTAAGGCTGAGCACACCGTGGCAAGCGGCGATACGTTAAGTGGACTGGCCGCAAAATATTATGGCTCCGGCAGCCGTGAGAATTGGATGGCGATTTACGAAGCTAACAAAGAAGAAATTGGCGATAATCCCTCAATGATTCGCGTGGGGCAAGTCTTGCAAATTCCTAAATTGGAAGATTAACCAGCGTCAATCTCGACCTGGACAAGGCAGAATTAAGAAGCCAGTCACTCAAACAGGTGACTGGCTTTTGTTATGTTAATTGTAACTGAAGGGGCGCGCTAATCATTAAATTGGGGTGGCGTATTTTGGGGTGAAGTGTCCGTAGGGAATAAAACACGGCTGGCAATCAGTAAATCTTTTTCAGCTTCGCTTAGATCGGGATATTGAAGTAAAACTTCAATGCTGCTTTTGAGCAAGGGAGGAAAGTGAGGCGTTAAATAATCTAATGTAGCCGATGTGACATTTTGAGCGATGGGGAAAGGGAGTCTTGTTTTTTCAGACACAAAATCTATCAGGTCTTGCATTTTAGATACCTCCAGGACAGTGATTAGAATTATCCGGCTGTATCTTTAGACACTGGATTTAGAGGAGAGTCACAAACTATTTATGGGCAGATGGGATTAAACCCCAAAGGACCCAGCACTGTTTCCCAGAACGGCCGTAATCCCCCACAATACAGCAATTGGCCCTGGTTATAGCTATCCAAAAAGAGCACACCGCCCACACAGATCACACACGCCAGCAACAGCAAACAGCCACAGCCAATGAGAATGCGGTTGCGGGAGGGAGATGCGGCCGTTTCCGGCAGGTCAAACTCATCTAAAGTTGGAGGGGTCGCAGCTGGGGTAGGTTCAGAGTAGTCATCTGACTGGGCGTAGACGGGCACCGGCTCCGGGGGCAGGGCAGGGGTGGGAACATCATCGGCAGGTGAGTGCACAATTTCAGACGCCATGCCGGCAGCCCAATAGCGCAGGCGGACCGTATCGCCAAAGGCCACGGTATCACCATGCTTTAAGGCCATTGGCTGGTTTAGGCGAATGCCGTTGACAAAGCTGCCATTGGTGCTGCCTAAATCTTCCAACACATAGCCATCCCCTTGCGGCGTAATTTGGGCGTGGCGGCGGGACATTTCAGGATCGTTGATGACAATACCGTTGTTGGCGGAACGCCCAATCGTTTGTGGCGCATGACCCAGTGTAAAGGTCTGCTCTGGCTCTGGCCCCTGCTCTACAACCAGGCGAGCGGCATGTGTGACAGATGGATTGGCATCCATAATAAACTCCTGAACGTGTTGAAAAAGAATGGCGGAGTATAAAAATAAAGGGTTCTGTTTGTCAATGCCACTTCGTTATTGACAGGGGTAAAAATTTTCTGTATCCTGTTCGCAACGGTATTCAACCTTTGGTAGTATACCGAAAAGGGGTTTTGTTCATGGAACTGGCTGAGCTGCTTTCCCAGTGGGAAGAAGTTTATAAAAAAGGGTTACTGTCGTTTTGGATTTTGCTGCTTTTGCATCGGGAGGAAATGTACGCTTATGAGATGACGGCCGTTATTGCCGATATGAGCCAGGGAACCGTGGTTGTGGATGAAAAGAGCGTTTACCGGGCGTTAAAACGCTTTGATGAGAATCAAATCATTCAAAGCAGTTTGCGCAAATCGGACGTGGGACCCCCTCGTCGCTATTTCTCCTTAACAAACATGGGCCAGGCATTGTTGCTCAAGTTTTGTCAACGCAACATTTTGATTTTTCAAGAACCCATTGTTGCAGCTGCTATCCAAGACCTTATTTCCCCAGAGGAATAGAAAAGGAAAAATATGATGAAGCAAAATATGATGTTTACCGATTATCCAGAATTAAGCGAAAAATCAGCTAAATCTGCCGCCAGCCTGCAAAAATATCAGCAACTCTTGTTAGTTGGCCTGGGGGCAGTAGTGACTTATGCTATTTTGGGAAGTAGTTCTCTAGACAGCCTGTTTGACAGTTTTGCCTCTGTTTTTCTTTGGCTTATGCTGCTATTGGCACCAGCCGCCGGGGGGATTGTAATTCTTAAATTCCCTTCCTGGCA
>JBNKLQ010000199.1:0-11822 GCA_050292445.1 Promineifilaceae bacterium (SeqCode)
GATACAGCAAATCCCAAAAAGTGCGGCGAGAAACGGGATCAACCCCAGCCGTTGGCTCATCCAAGAAAATGAGGACGGGCCGGTGAATGATGGCCACGCTAAGGGCCAGACGTTGACGCCAGCCGCCGGAAAGTTCACGAGTAAGCGTATGCTCACGACCTTCCAACCCGGCCATTTTCAGGGCAGACGCCATGCGCTCTTTAAACATGCCGCCGTTCAAGCCATATGCCTTACCGTAAAATTGCAGGTTTTGCTGCACGGTTAAATCGTTGTACAGGCTGAAGCGTTGCGACATGTAACCGACCTGCGGCCGTATTTCTTTGCCACGACGGCTCACATCCATATTCAGCACCTGAACAGTGCCCGATGTCGGCTGCATCAGACCCAGCATCATGCGAATGGTGGTGGTTTTACCAGAACCATTGGGACCCAAAAAACCAAATATTTCGCCGCGCTTAACCTGGAAGCTGATGTTATTAACGGCCGTAAACTCCCCAAACCGCTTGGTCAAATCTTCCACCACAATCGCCGCTGTTTCCGAATTCATCATTATGTCCCTTATTAATCCAATGCCCGCCGGACAAACCGCAGGGAGAACGGCACAATCACCACGCCCAAAATAGCTAAGGCCAGCACGCTGGGCCAAAGAACCGGTAAACCAGCTCCCTTCAGCAAAATGCCACGGAAAATATTCAGCCAGTGGTTGGCCGGAATAATGTTTGCTAAAAGCTGCAACACCTGGGGCATCGACTCCACCGGGGCAGCATAGCCGGTAAACATGAAGTCAATCATGCCCACCATGAGCACCAGCAAAAACGCCTGGTGCTGGGTACGGGCAATGATGGAAATCACCATGCCTTTGCTCAATTCCACCAATAAATAACCGGCCGCCAACAGTTCCAGCAGCAGCAGCGACCCACGAAACGGCACGGCAAAAGCCAGATGCACCATGGCCAACATCATGTTAAAGCTCACAAAACCGATGATGACGACCGGCACAGCTTTGCCAACAATGATCTCCAATGAGGAAAAAGGCATCACCAATAGTTGTTCCAGCGTGCCCAGCTCCCGCTCGCGGGTAAAAGCGAGGGCAGCAAAGAGCAGCACCACAAATTCCAGCATCAACCCCAATTCGGCAGGTACGGTGTAGAGCGCTTCGCTCAGGCTTTCGTTGAACCAGACGCGCAGGCTGGGATCGAAACCGGCAAAGCTGTCGGCGGCTAAACCCAGGCGCTGAATGGCAACTGCGGTGCCCAGTTCATTGGCCACCCCTTCAATGGCTTGTAGCGCGGTGCGGGCCGGGATACTTTCTGCCCCATTGAGCATGACCGGCAAAACGGCCGTTCCATTTACACTAGCCAACTCACTCGAATAGTCAGGCGGAATAATCACCGCCGCGTTAATCTCACCGCGATCCATCGCTTCGGTAATGGTTTGCAGATTGGTGGCTGGCTCTACCAGTTGAAAGGTCCCCGTGTTTTCCAGGGCGATAACGGCCGACCGGCTGGCCGCGCTCATATCCTGGTCCCACACCATCAACGGCAAATTAGTAATTGGCCGCGAGGTGGCCCAGCCAACCAGCAGCAGCTCCATCAGGCCACCAATGAGCATAAACGCTGGCAACCACCAATCCCGGCGTAAATGGATAAATTCTTTGACAACCAGACTCGTAATGCGCGTTATCATGCCAATTTCTTCCTAAAAAACAGAGCAGCCACGCCCACAAAGGCAACGCCCAAACCAAACATCATCACCGCATAGGGCCACAGCACATCCAGCCCCACACCGGGTAAAAAGATGCCCCGCGTGATCACGGCGTAATGCGTGCCGGGCAAGCCCAAGGCTTCCAGGCGGACAACTTCCGGCATCGCCACCGTGGGGAAAAAGATACCCGTCATAAAAAATCCAGGGAAAAAGATGAGCAAAAAAGAAAGGGCCAATGCCGCCGCCTGGCTGCGCATAAAGACGCCAATGACCAGCCCTACACCCAAAATAGCGAACAAAAATACGGCCGACAGCCCAAAAAACAGCAGGAAGTTGCCATTAAACGGCACCTTAAACCAAAGCATGGCCAGCAGGGGAATGAAGATGGCATTAAGCAGTCCCACAACGACGTAGGGTACCATCTTGCCCAGCAGCAGTTCACTGCGCCCAACCGGGGTGGCCATCAGCTGCTCCATCGTGCCATGCTCGCGCTCGTGGGCTAAGGTGAGCGCCACCGTCAGAGCCGGGAAGCCTAAGACAATGGAAATCAAGCCAGGAATTAGATCGTTGCGTGATTTGAGGCCGGGGTTATACCAGGTGCGCACGCGCAAGTCGATGGGCTGCAACGCGTTGGCCGAAAGCCCCGCTGCTTGCAAATCAGCCGCCAGCAGTTGGCTGACATATTGTTCGGCACGCTGCCCCATGTGCTCGACGGCAAAACCGCCGCTTTCCGGCTCGGTGCCGTCGATGATGATTTGCAAGGGCAACCCTTGTAAAGAAAGCAGTGCTTCGTCAAAATCTGGTGGCAAAATCAGGGCTGCTTTGATTTCGCCGCGCATGAGCATTGCTTCAATTTCATCTGGGGAATCCACCTGGGCGTACAGGTCCAGATCGTCGCCAGCGGTGAGGTGCTGGACAAAGTTGCGTGAAGAGGCGGAACGGCCGTAATCCAACACAGCCACCGGCACGTGCTGAATCTCCACCGTCAGGGCATAAGCCATCAAAAAAAGCAGCGCCGTGGGGGTAAGCAAGACCAAAATTAGCGTGGATCGGTCGCGCCAAATATGATGAATTTCTTTGCGGGCAATGGCCCGTAAACGACGAAATGACATGGTGGCTTAGGCCTCCATCTGCCTGATTAAAGAGATAAATGCTTCTTCCATGCGCGTGGGCGCGGGTCGGGCACCGCTGTAAGCAATATTGGCTTGAGTGAGAACGGCCGTAATTTCCGGCAGTCGTTGGTCAGCGTTATCCACCAAAACATGCAGTGCTTCCCCATACGTTTGCACCTCAAACACACCCGGCAGAGGTTCAATGAGATCACGGGCCGCCTGCCACTGGGCGGGCACAATGGCGATCATCTCCCCTTCAATTTGACCCCGAATCTGTTCCGGCGGGGCGCACATCGCCATCTTGCCAGCATACAGCAAACCCACCTGTGAGCAGCGGTCTGCTTCATCCATGTACGGGGTGCTCACCACAATGGTGATGCCCTCCGCGTATAAATCGGTGAGAATGTTCCAAAATTCACGGCGAGAAATGGGGTCCACGCCTGTCGTTGGCTCATCCAGGAGCAACAACTTGGGTTCATGAATGAGCGTACAGGCCAGAGCCAGCTTCTTTTGCATCCCCCCAGAAAGATGGGCGGCGCGCCGCTCCTTAAATTCAGTCAACCCGGCAAAGGTCAGCAGTCGCTCAGTGCGTTCAGCCATGTCAGCGCGCGGCACGTCATAAATTTCGGCAAAGAATTGCAAATTCTCCAGCACAGAGAGCTGGGCATACAGGCTAAACTGCTGGGCCATGTAGCCAATGTGCGGCTTGATGGCTTCCGCTTGTGTGGCGAGGTCGAAGCCAGCCACCCTGGCTGAACCGCTGGTTACCGTTAACAAGCCAGCCAACAAGCGCAGCGTGGTGGTTTTGCCCGCACCGTCTGGCCCCACCAGCCCAAACAATGTGCCGGGCTGGATGGCCAGGTCTAAAGCATCGACGGCATGGGTCTCGCCAAAATCGCGCGTTAGGGCCTGGGTGTGAATGATTGGTTCGCTCATGACAGCACGATTTACTGTTTTGCCTTGCGAATGATCCACAAGACCGCCAGCGCGCCAAGGGCTGGCTCAAGTGCCAAGCCCAGATAGACCAGGCCCTGACTAAAGCCCATCGCCGGGATGACATACCAATCGAGCAGGCCAACGATTACGGCCGTAATCACCGCCACGATATAATCTCCCTGCACGCCAATGGGCCGGTTTTCTTTCCAGATGAGACCAGCCACCCAGCCCATCACCAAGCCCACAACAACCATTACAACTAACAGAATTACAATGTCCATCTTGTCCTCTCGTGTATCAAACAGTTATGCCATCTAATATCAATTGCAGGCTAGCCTTGATTTGCTGCTCTAGATCAACAAGTTCAGGATCATATACCCATATCAAAATCGACCCGTCAATCAAGGTGCCCATCGCCAGCGCCACTTCCTTCACATTCAGATCACGAAACTCGCCGCTGGCCACGCCTTGTTCAATTAAGGCACAAAATACCTCCATAAATTCATCAAACGGTTTTTGCAAAATCTTTCTAACGGATTCCTCGCGTGCGGCTAGCGCAATAAAATCCAGGTACAGTGGTGCCAATGGCTTCATCTGCGCCATATCTGCCACCACAATGTCTATCAGTTTATGTATTTTTTCCACCACCAAAATGTCTGTAACGAGCAGCTCATTTACGTAGGCCAATTCACGCGCTATAAAAGAATCCAGAATGGCAAATATTAGCTCTTCTCTGCTTTTGAAATACAGGTAGATCGTGCCCTTGCTTAAGCCCGCTTCCTGAGCAATATCTTCCATACGCGTATTGGCAATGCCTAACTTCACAAAGGCACTGATAGCCGCTGCAATAATTTGTTCTGTTCGCTCTTCAGAAACATCTGGTTTTGGCATCTGATCTCCTGTATTAATAAATAACTGACCGGTCAGTTATTTATTATTGTATGCAGTTACCTAGGCGGTGTCAATACCCAATTTATGTATCCTGAAATCTCGTGAGCGTGCGTTGGGGAAACGAATTTACAAAAAAAGCCCGGCTTCACAAAGAAACCGGGCTGCTACTTAATAAACCTAATTGGTCAGTTCAAAGATGCGCTCAATCCAGATCGATGATCGCCTTGACTAGCTCGCCATCCCGCTCCAGGCGGAAACCTAGCTTGAGGCAAACGGCCCGCATGCCACGATTCTCTGCCAGCAGGTAGGCCACCACGCGCTTGACACCTTCTTGCTTACCAATTTCCAGCAGATGCACCAGCATGGCCGTGCCCACCCCCTGCCCCTGGTAGCGGTCGCTGACCAAAATGGCAAATTCGGCTTCGTCACTATTACGCTCTTTGGTCAGGCGGCCTGCGGCAATAATTTCCTCTTCTTCCGTTTTGGGGTTTTTATGGGTGACCACAATAGCCATGTCCCGATCATAATCCACAAAGCAGATGCGGGTGAGCCGCTCATGCTCTACGCGCTGGTCCAGCTGGAAGGCCCGGAAGTAGCGCAGATAGACAGACCGCTCAGATAGCGTTTCGTGGAAATTCACCATTTGCGGTTCATCTTCGGGCCGGATAGGACGCAAGTTGATATCCAGGCCGTCTTCGGTAGTTATGCTTTTAATGTATTGGGCGGGATACGGCCGTATTGCCTGTTCAGGTAGCTCATCTTCCGTTACCTCTGGATCGTAAAGCACCACCCGGGCATCCAGAGCAATCAAATCATCGGAAGAGGCAAACAGTGGATTGATGTCAATCTCTTTGATCCAGCGCTGATCCGTGACTAGCTGGCCAAACCGCACCAGCAGCGCTTCCAAAGCAGCCAGATCAACCGGATCACGGCCACGCACCCCTTTCAGCGCTTTGTAAATCTTGGTGCGCTCCATCATGCGGCGGGCCAGTGTGGTCGTAAGCGGCGGCAAGCCCAGATAACGGTCTTTGAACACCTCGACCAACGTGCCCCCCGTGCCAAATAGCAGCACTGGGCCAAACTGCGGGTCCGGACTGGCACCGACGATTAGTTCATAGCCATCACTCAAACGCAGCATCGGCTGAACGGTCACTCCCAAAAAGTCTGCAGCACTGTACTTTTCCGTCACCGATTGTTCCATCGTTGTGTAAGCGTGGCGTACCTCGCTGGCGGTAGCTAAATCTAACCGCACCCCGCCCACATCGGTCTTGTGGGTAATCGTTTCCGAATTGAGCTTGAGCACTACCGGATAACCCATCTCTTCGGCAATTTTCACAGCTTCATCGACTGACGTGGCCAGGCGCGTTTCCACAGTGGGAATGCCATAAGAGGCCAACACTTGCTTCGATTCATATTCGGTCAGAATAGTGCGGCCGGTTTGGCGGACATCGGACAACATGTGGGTGATTTCGCTAATTTTTTGGCGACTTTCTTCGCTTTCTTCCGGCAAAAAGGGCGTTTCATACAAGCTTTGCAACCGTTTTTGGTAACGCCACATGTAATTGAAAATGCGTGCGGCCGTATCTGGGAAGGCAAAGGTAGGGATGTTGGCCTGATTCAAAATCGCCTCACCACTGGCAATGTCTGCGCCACCCATCCAACTGGCCAGGACTGGTTTGCCATATTGATATTGCGGGGGACGGCCGTATAGCTTCTTCAGCTCTTGGGCGGTTTGAGTGGGGTCCGTCATAGCCTGGGGCGTCAAAATAACCAGCAAGCCATCGCTGTTCTCGTCATTGGCCGCGATCTGGATCGATTTAGCATACCGCTCAGCATCAGCATCTCCTAAAATATCAACCGGATTGTTGCGGCTCCAATGCTGCGGCAAAAATTCGTTTAGCTCTTCCATCGTCTTTTCGGAAAGCTGCGTCAGCTCACCCCGGTGGGTAATGAGCGAATCCGTGGCCAACACACCAGGGCCACCAGCGTTGGTCACAATCGTCAGGCGCGGGCCGCGCGGCCGGGGCTGCTTGGCCAAAACCTCCGCCATATTGAACAGATCGTCAATCGAATCAACCCGTAGAACACCAGACCGTCGGAACGCTGCGGCTAATACCTCGTCACTACCAGTAAGAGAGCCAGTGTGGGAGGCTGCGGCCTGAGCGGCTGCCTCGGTGCGACCGGGCTTAATTACAATGATTGGTTTGGTCAAAGCCACATCTCGCGCCGCTGAGAGGAAGGAACGAGCGTTACCAATTGATTCCATGTAAATGACAATGCTCTTGGTACGCGGATCATCACCCAGGTAATAAATCAGGTCGCCCCAATCCACATCAAGCATGGAACCAATCGATACAAACGAACTGAAGCCCACATTTTCACGGAAGCTCCAGTCCAAAATGGAGGTCAGCAGCGCCCCGCTTTGGCTGATGAAGCCTACCGTGCCGGGGCGGGCCATCGAGCTGGCAAAAGTGGCATTCAGGCCGCTGATTGGGTTCATCACACCCAGGCAGTTGGGACCGATGATGCGCATTTGTCCTTTACGCGCCTCTGTCAGGATTTCCTGCTCCAGCTTCACACCTTCGGGGCCAATTTCCTTAAAACCAGCCGAGATAACGATGGCACCTTTCACACCGGCATCCACACATTGGCGGATAAGGCCAGGTACGGTGCGGGCAGGCGTGACAATGATGGCTAAATCCACCTTTTCCGGCACCTCGCTAATGTTGGGATACGCTTTGATGCCCATCACGCTGGCACGTTTGGGGTTAATGGGAAAGATGGTGCCGCCAAACGAGTTGGTCATCAGGTTCCACAAGATGGTACGGCCCACACTGCCTTCGCGCTCGGTGGCCCCGATGAGGGCCACGCTTTTGGGTGAAAAAATGACATCGAGGGGGTTCTTGTTGTAGCTAAACACATCGTGGGCAGTGCCACGGGTTAAATCAATCATTTGAATTGCTCCTGTTAATTTACGAATCTTCCGGCGAGGCCAGCACATTGCTTACTGCACATTAGCCATTAAAGATTTTATTGCAATGAAACGGTACCAAACAGTGCTCTTTGTCGTGAGCAAAGGGTACATTTTGTTAGTTTTTTCGGCGTTGGGTATTTTATGGCTGCGTTTCTGTTAAAGATTTGCCGGTAACCCGATTGGGTGGGTTGCCGACAATGATAGTATTGTCACCTTTTCGGTTGCACAGTGGTTACAGACAAACTCACCCTGCTAGCTCTCTGATTTTTTAAGGGAAAGTGACAAAGTGGGGAGGAAACGGCCGTTCCCGGCATCTTCCTCAATTCGTGGGAATCAATTATCTGGGTGCTGCCTTACAAAGATTTTAGAACCTTGTCATGCTCTTTGCTGCTGATGCGCTGGTGGGCTTCCAAAATATCCAGCACGCGGCTGATGCTCATAGCGGCGTGCAGCTTATAGCCGTGATCGTTCATGTTGGCAATGCCCCCCTGTTCGCGGTCAATGAGCACCACGGCTTCAGTCACCTGCAAGCCAGACGCTTTAAGGGCAACAATCGCTTGCAAAATGGAGTCGCCGGAGGTGATAAGGTCGTCGATGACAACGGCCGTATTCCCCACCTGCCATACCCCTTCAATTTGCTTACCCGTACCGTAGCTTTTGGCCGTTTTGCGCGGGTAAATGAGCGGCTTGTCCATATCCAGGCAAAGCGCCGTGCCCAAAGGCAACCCGGCCAGCGGCGTGGCTGCAAGCAAATCAAACGACAGCTTTTCCAACATCGTTCGATACGCGGCAATCGCCTGCCGCAGCGCCGCCGGATAAGAAACCAGCAGCCGCAAATCGAGGTAAATGCGGGATTTTTTGCCGCTGTGCAGCTTGAATTTGCCAAGCTGAACGGCACCAATGTCATATAAGGTCAAGGCCAGTTGTTCCAGGGGGGGCAAGGTCTCACTCATGGGGTGTGATCTTAACACGAATTTGGGATTCGGTAAACACAATTTTGGTTCGCCGCTGCGGGGGATGTTGTGATAAAGTGGGGCAGGCGCTAGAGATTGAAGACTGGAGGCTTGTCCTGAGCGAAGCCGAGGGATTAGAGATTGAAAGAGAAGCAGTTTAACACACGTGCTGTTCATGCTGGTGAGAGAGCTGATTTCACCAATGTCAATTCTGTTGTTACCCCGATTTTCCCCTCTGTGGGCTACACCTTTACCGATTCCAACGAGCTAGACGCCGTGCTGGGCGGTGAGCAGCCAGGCTATGTTTATTCGCCGCGGTATGCTAATCCGACGGTGGTGGCTTGGGAAACGGCCGTTGCCAACCTGGAATCTGCTGAAGCCGCCATCGCTTTGCCTTCTGGCATGGCGGCGATTCATCTGGCACTGTTGGGAGCCGGGGTACGCGCAGGATGCCACGTTGTCGTCGCGGCAGATGTGTACGGCGCGACCTACTCGCTGGTGCAAGGCATTTTTACAGAGCTGGGGGCCACAGTGCATCTGGTGGATGTGCTGGATTTGGTGGAAATTGAGGCGATTTTGGTACGGGAGAAGGTTACGGCCGTTCTCGTCGAAACCATCTCTAACCCCCTCATGAAAGTCGCCGACCTGCCTCGCCTGGCCAAGATCGCCCACGCCCATGACGCCTTGCTGCTGGTAGACAACACCTTCTGCTCCCCTTACCTCTGCAATCCCATCCAGTTTGGGGCAGACATGGTGATCCACAGCGCCACCAAGTTTATTGGTGGGCATGGCGACGTGATGGCGGGTGTGGTGGCCACCAGCGCCGAACTCAAAGCCGAGATGGTTCGGCTGAACAAGCTGCTGGGCAGCAGCCTGGGGCCATTTGAAGCCTGGCTGGCCCATCGCGGCCTGAAAACCTTGCCCCTGCGGATGCGCCAGCAATGCCAAAACGCCCTGGAAATCGCCACCTGGCTGCAAAGCCATCCCCAAATCAGCCAGGTGCATTACGCCTTCCTGCCCGATCATCCCCAATTTGGCCTGATGAACCGCTTGAGTGAGGGCAAAGGCGGCGGCGCGGTGCTTTCGTTTGAAGTGCGCGGCGCAGGCAAACCGGAGATTTTTGCCCTGATGGACGCTCTACAGCTCATCCAGCCCGCCACCTCGCTGGGCGATATTTATTCGCTGATGCTCTACCCGGCCATCTCCTCCCACCGCACCCTCACCCCGGCAGAGCGACACGGTCTGGGCATCGGCGACGGCCTGCTGCGCCTCTCCACCGGCATTGAAGACGCAGCCGACATTCAGGCAGATCTGGAGCAGGCTTTGTCAAGAATAGAACGCTGATCAACCTGATTACCCTGATTAGAAACCAAAATCAGGGTAATCAGGAAAATCTGCGTACCATTGTTAGCAACTGTAGCCACACTTTCTTAGCGCGAAGTAGCCGTAGGTCAAGTTTGCAAACTTGACCTACAATCAAACATCAACAGATTTTGCAGATGGCGCAGTTTGCGCTCTCAGATTTTTCTCTGTGTAGCTCTGTGTCTCCTCTGTGAAACTCTGTGTTCCTAACTATTTTCAAGGAGAAAAGCACATGACGCATCAGGCACAAGTTGTCATTATTGGTTCTGGGATTGTGGGCTGCGCCACGGCGTACCACCTCGCAAAAATGGGCTGGAAAGATGTTCTGGTCATCGACAAGGGGGAGCTGTTTGAGAACGATGGCTCGACTTCGCATGCACCGGGGGGCGTGGTGCCGCTGAGCCACAACAAGCTGCTCACCCAAATGGGCATGTACACGGCCGATCTCATCGCCAGCCTGGATCATTTTAGCAGTGCGCAAAACACGTTCAACCGCGTGGGCCAGCTAGAAATCGCCATCTCCGAGGCGCGCTGGCAGGATTTGAAGCGGCTGCACGGCACGGCCAAGGCTTACCACTGCGAAACCCATCTGCTGACCCCGCAAGAGTCGGCCGAAAAAATGCCGCTGCTGGACCCAGCTCAATTTGTGGGCAGCCTGTACGTGCCCGCAGGCATGATTGTGAAAGGGTCGCACGTCACGGCCGCTTTGGCTCGTGAAGCGGAAGCAATGGACGCGGCCAAATTTGTGGGCCACACGGCGATGACCGACATCGAAGTGAAAAATGGGCGAGTTACGGCCGTTCTCACCAACAACCCCGACATGCCGCGCATCGAGTGTGAAAATGTGCTCCTGGCAGCCAACATCTGGGCACCGGCGCTTAGCGAAAAGTTCGGCATTCACCTGCCGCTGATGGCCTTCGAGCACCAGTACGTCATCACCAATGATTTGGACCGGCTGTCTGATTTTGACCCGGCCAACAAAGACCACGAAGTCACCTACCCCACCATGCGCGAGCTGGATTCGACGATGTATTACCGGCAGCATTGGCAGGCGTACGGCATCGGCAGCTACTACCACCGGCCGCACATGGTTCGGCCGCAGGATGTGAAAAAAACGGCGATTCACGAGTTCACGCCAGATGACTTTTTTGGCAAGCCGTGGGATCAGGCCAAGCGGCTGCTGCCCGCCATCGCCCAGGCAGATGCCGTCGGCTGGCAGCGACAGTTTAACGGCATGTTTGCCTTTTCCAGCGACGGGATGCCGATAATTGGCGAGTCGCAGGTGAAGGGATTTTGGACGGCCGTTGCATCTTGGATCACGCACGCGGGCGGGGTGGCCAAATCGGTGGCGGAGTGGATGACCACCGGAGAATCGGAATGGGACATGCGCCAGGCGCACCTGCACCGCTTCCACCAGTTCCAGACCACCGAGGCATACACCACGGTCATCACCAAGAAAAATTACCGCGAAGTGTACGACATCGTGCATCCCAAGCAGTCGATCACCGAGCCGCGTAACGTGCGCCTGAGTCCGTTTGCTCCGCGTTTGGCAGCGCTGAAGCCGGAATACACCGCCTTTGCCGGGATTGAACTGCCGAACTGGTTTGCGGAAAACGGCCGTCTCCTGGAAAAGTACGAAGACCAGATTCCCCCACGCAGCGGCTGGGCGGCACAATACTGGTCGCCCATTCAGGGGGCGGAACATTTGGAAACGCGCAACAACGCCGCCATGTTTGATCTGACCGGCCTGTCGATCATCGAGGTAAAGGGGCCGGGCGCGGCCGACTTTAGCAACACTTTGTGCAGCAACCAGATGGACGTACCGGTGGGTCGGGTCGTCTACACCACCTGGCTCACGCCCAAAGGCGGCGTCAAACGGGACCTGACCGT
>JBNKLQ010000200.1:0-11688 GCA_050292445.1 Promineifilaceae bacterium (SeqCode)
TTCGCTGCCAATTGCACAAAACTTACGTTAAGTGTAAAAGATTATGCGTTCACTAAACTACAAACGAAGTGCAAAAAGGATACAAAACCAGATAAAATAAAATAATGAAGAGTTGGCCACAACAAAACCAACTCTTCACTTTTTAGGGTAGGCGAATGTTTGATTTAGGGCAAGCCATAACCAAATGAATCCCCTGATTCAAGCAATCCTTCAATTTGAGAAGTTCCCTGATTCCACAGTTCATTAGATTCAATGAGGACACCGCCTTCATACCCATAAAAAACCGCAACGTTGCCAGCATTAAAAGTACTATTTACGTTGTCCTCGTCATATGGCACCCCAATCCCTAGATCGGCGTAGCCATCTCCATTGTAATCACCGGTTGTCAACGCAAAACCAAACCAATCAGAAGCTTCGGCTGTACCCTCAATCATGTTGTTGTTTTGGGCTAAGAACTGATAGTTGCTGGTGTTTAGTCCTGATTGCCCGCCAGGAACAATAATCGCAGCCCCAGCAGCATCAATAACATTCGGTGTGATGCCTAAATTCTGGCGGGGAATACCTATTGCCAGATCAGAGTAGCCATCACCATTGTAGTCACCAGCAGTCAACGCACCACCAAATCGATAATCATCGCCAGCGCTGAGCGCTGCTCCAAAACCACTATTATTAGGGTCAATAATCTGGTTACCCGCAACATTTAGCCCGTTGGCTGATCCATATAAGATGTTAACGGCTCCAGCGTCAACTAATGAACCGACATCCTCACGTGGTAATCCTACAGCCAAATCACCGTAGCCATCCCCATTAAAATCACCTGTATGCAATACTTCACCAAACCGGTCACCTGCTTCTAAACTACCCTCTACATCTCCAGACTGGCTCCAGAGTTGGTAACCACTGGTCGTTGGGCCAGTTGCTGACCCATACATGATGAATACAAAACCAGCATCATCGATGATTGTATTAGTACCTAGCTGCTGGAAAGGAATTCCAATGGCCAGATCCATATACCCATCCTTGTCAAAATCGGCCGCAGCCAGCGCGTAACCAAACTGATCCCCTTCCTGGGAAACGCCAAAAAGACCAAAATCATCTTCTATCCATTGTTGGTCACCCGCTTCAGTCAATCCATCTTCTGACCCAAAGATGATGTTAACGGCTCCAGCATTATTCGTTGAATCAACACTCTCCGTTGGCGAACCAACGGCTAAATCATCATAACCATCCCCATTAAAATCGCCAGCAGTAATAGCATAGCCAAACTGGTCGTTATCTTCGACCAGGCCATCTATTGGTCCAGCTTGACTAAACACATGCTGCGAGGTTGGGTTTTGCAGACCAGTTGCTGACCCATAAAATACCTGGACAGAACCAGCATCGGCATGGCCATCAATTGCAGAATCGGGCATACCGGCAACCAAATCCATATAGCCATCCCCGTTAAAATCACCAGCAGCCAGCCTTTCACCTAGATTATCATTCATCACAGCCAAATAAGTTGCCCCGGCAGTGGGTCGCGAAATAATTTGGTCACCAACGGCCGTAAGTCCATTTTGGCTCCCATCGATTACATTAATAGACCCAGCATTACCGATAGTGCTGACATCCTCAAAAGGCGAACCAGCAGCCAAATCATCATAGCCATCGCCATCAAAATCTGTAAAGCTCTGGCACTCTACGGCACCTTGGGACTGTGGTGGCGGAGCCAAACCCTCACCTACATCTCCCTTGGCGGCAGCGGCTTGGTCAATAATGAGAGGAAGATAGACCTTATCACATAGCTTGGGAGCGGAAAGTTGGTCACTTGGTCCAGCGGCGACAGGTCGCTGTTGAGCCATGCCTAGTGCCACTAAAATCAATCCTAAAAGAGGAATAAAGTATAAGAAATTTTTTCTAACTATCATGCGATACACTCCTTTACGCGTTCATTAAATACGGATCAGGAGCACACGGTAGCATGAAGACGGCCGTTTCCAGTCCAGGTTTTAAGCTGTTTAGTCTAACGTTAGAGACAGGCTGGTTAGCCGTCGAATAAAAAAAGCCGGATGTGTATACACATCCGGCTTCAATAGTTATGTCAAGAAATGCGGGTGTTTAATACCCCCCATTCCCAAAGCAACCGGGGTCTACAAAAAGACTTTTCATACGGCCGTGCAGCCCAGACCCCGTTTTAGGATCATAGCCAATATGCAGTACCTTCTCGACATTAGATATGAACAGCGGCCCATTCATGATACTTGGCGAAGCCGAGAGAATATCGTTATCTGTAGCAAAGTGATTGAAATAGGTGTACAGTGGCACAAGGTATGGATTCACTTCATCAAAGCTGCCTTCATAAAGTTGATAGTAGGATTGACCAGCAAATAGCGTTGAAACGGCCGTCTGGCCATCTACCGTCATTTGCAACCGGGTTCGCAACCCACTGTCTGCAGGGATAAAGGCGTTAAAGGCGATGCTTTCCATGCTGGCTATAGGATTTTGCCAATAGACATTACTTTTATTAGGCGTCAGCGTCATTTTCGACTGCACAATGGCCCCTGTTTTGCAGGAGCAGGTATCAGGCGGTTGGTAGTCAGCATTGGTCATATTAGACACAATATTCTTGACAGACGGCAGCGCACACTCAATGCCCTCCCCGCCAGTAAAGGTAGCTGTACTATTCTTGATCGTTACAGAACTTGGCACTTGACACGTCAGCTTATAGCTGCTGCTCATATAATCTAGCAAGGTCAATGAATCTTTCTGATATTTCCACACCTCCACCTGTAGCGTGGCAACGGGCTGGGTTTTAATAAAATCGACGGTGATGGCCCAGTTTGATTCGTATGTGTACTCCTCGCTGGCGGCAAATGTAGTGCTCAGCGGTATGACAATACTAAACAGCAAGATAAAAATAAGACCGATTTTTCTACCATTACGCATAAAAAACTCTCCTTTACAGAACAAATGCAGGATGATCAAAGTTAAAATAATCACGCAGTGTCTTATATGGTACTATGTAACGCAATGACCTGAGTCTAAGAAACCATAGGCTTAGTCTAAATTTTTTACTGTTACCTGTTTGTCACCTCGCTAGTGCAAGAACGTGTATCTTGTTAGGGAATTGCTCGGTTAATGCGATTTTTAGGCAGTGAACGATGACCACACAAGAAAAATCCTTAACAACAACGGCCGTTTCCTTTACAGAACAAATCCGCGCCGCGCTAAACCATTTTGCCGAACCGGAATGGTTGGGGCAAAACTCACCGCTGGCAGCCCCCTACTTTCTGGGGACAGCATTGGGGGAAGCCGTAACTGCCGTGCAGCGCGGTGAGGCACTGCAAGCAGCCCTCATATCAGCAGCGGATCGCCTGTGGAACGAGCCAATCCCAGAAACAAGAAATGATTTGGAAACGGCCGTACAAGACGAGCGCAAGGAGCAGGGTAACAAAGGGCTACGCTACCACTATCTCCTGCTGGAGCTGCGCTATTTCCGCCGCTATTTCCGCCCCGCAGATAGCCCCACCGCCGACAATGACATCGCCATTTGTGACTACCTCAGCATCAGCCGCGCCTCTTACTTCAACCACCTCAAAGCAGCCCAGCAAACATTGGGCGACGCGCTGTTGGCTCAGCTACAGCCCACCTTTCGCCTGGAGCAGCCGCTCCATCTTCCAGCGCAGCTCATTGGCCGTGAGGCACTCATTACCCACAGCCTGGAAGCGTTGCAAGCCGGACAAAGCGTTGCGCTCAGCGGCATGGGCGGCAGCGGCAAAACCACCCTGGCAGCGGCCGTTGCCCAGGCATGGCCACACGCCGTTTTTTGGTACACGTTGCGCCCCGCCTTTAACGACCAGCTTGACGGCCTTATCTTTTCCCTGGCGGCTTTTTTACACCAGAATGGCGCGTCGCAGCTGTGGCAACAACTTGTGGCTGACGGCAGTGTCCTCACTAACTATGCCCTCATCCTGGCCCTGATTCGCCAGGACCTGGCCCACATTCCGCCCCCTCTATTTTGTTTTGACGAGATCGATGTGCTGCACGCGGAAGATGATCTTTGGACCGAAACGCAGGTTCAGCTGCGAGAATTCATCGACAGTTTGCGCCCCCACGCTCCCCTGCTGGTGCTGGGACAACACCACAGCCTCTATTTGGACCGCCATTTTGAAGTGCCCAATTTAACCCTGCCGCAGCAAATCGCCTTTTTAGCCGACTGGAATATCACCCTTTCACCTGTGGAGCAGCACCGCCTGTACGAATACGCCAACGGCAATCCCCGCCTGCTGCTGCTGTGCACCATCCTCATCAACACGGGGATGCCCTTACAGACAATTCTAACGGAGCTGCCCCAAACGGCCGCTTTGCGCGCCTTGTGGGAACGGTTGTGGCAACGGCTGCAACCTGATGAGCGCGCCCTGCTCCAGCGAATTGCCGTTTTTCGCAGTCCGGCCCCGGCCGATGGCTGGGGCGAAGCACAGGCCGCCTTGCTTCGCTTACAGGAACGCGCGCTCGTACAAACAGATAATGCCGGTGGACTGGCGCTGCTGCCTGCCTTTCGCGACTTACTCCTGGCGGATTGGCAACGGTTTCCCCAGGCGCAGCGGGAAGCGTTTCATTTGTTGGCAGCCGATATGCGGGCCAGTCGAGGAGAATTTACGGCCGTTGCCTACCATCTCATCCAGGCCAACGAAGCGGCCCTGGCCGTGCATTTATGGTATCCACAGCGTCAGTTAGAAATTCGACGCGGGTTTGCCACAGCTGCCTTAGCGCTGTTCCAGCAGCTTTCTGAGCGCCACTTACCCCAAGAAGAGCAACAAGCATTGGCCCTCATTCGGGCCGAACTGCTTCAGCTAACCGGTCAGGCCCAGGAAGGTTTGCAGCAAATTGAAGCCGTTTCCTGGCCCCCAAACAGCGAATTGACCGTGCGGGCAGCGCTGCTGCGTGGCGACTTTTTGAACGAGTTGGGATACCCGCAGCAAGCCCTAAATCGATATGAAGATGGTATTGCCGTGATCACGCGACTGTGGAATCGGTTGGTGCGTTTGCGCTACCAGCGGGGCACCGTCTTTGTGCAGCAAAAAATGTTAGATGCCGCCAGGCAAGAAGCCCAGATGGCCCAGCACGAAGCCGCTTTTTTGCAAGGCATGGTGGCCGATGAATACGGCCGTTACGAGCAAGCCATTACCTTTTACCAACAAGCTCTACAACTGGCCGAACAAATTGGCTATGAAAAAGGTGTGGCCCAAACCCATCGGGCCCTGGCCACCACCTTTGGTCGCCAGGCAAAGCTGGACGAAGTAAAAAAACATGCTCAGGTAGCCATTAACTACTTTGCCCAAATTGGCGACCGACTAAACCAGGAACGGCTCAACAGCACGCTGGCCGCCACCTTCTTTCAGGCAGGGCAGTTCGAGGAAGCAATTGCTGTAGCGGAGCCAACCGTAGCTTATTTTGCAGAAATGGGATTGACGTTTTGGACGGCCGTTACGGCCGCCACTTTAGCCGAAGCATATTACGAGACCAGGCAGTTCGATCTGGCCATACAAACAGCCCAAAAAGTGATGGCCTTGGAAGAAAACCAGACCCAGCCCTATGCCTTACACACGCTGGGCATGGTAACTTCTGCCCAGGGCGATCCAGCATTAGCCGGGAAATATTTTCAGCAAAGCCAACAAATTGCCACAGCCAACGGTGATCGATTCATGGCTGCTTACGCCTGGCGGGCTCTAGGCCAGACACAGCTGGCTCAAAATCGCTCAATCGAGGCCAAAGAAGCCTTGCAACAAGCCATTGAGCTGTTCACCTCACTAAACCTGGCACATGAGGTAGAAACGACTCAGGCTCTTTTCCCGAAAGCATAAAACCAGCACACTGGCTGTCCTAAATAGAGTAGTTCTGGACGAGATATAAAGTTAAGGACGGCAAATCCGGTCCTTACGCTTTGTAAATAGGCAGTAAACGCTCAGCCAAATGCTTCCAGCTGAAATGTTCAGCAATATGGGCTTTGGCACCAGCAGCAAGCTGGGCCTGCCGCGCCGGATTTTGCAGCAAGTCGATGAGTTCATTGGTGATGCCAGCCACATCGCCAGTGGGAAAAGCAGTGCCCGTACGGCCGTTCACCACATATTCCGTCACCTGCCCCACTGCCTCGGCCACCACCGGCACACCCACCGCCAGCATGTCGGCCAGCTTCACGGGGCATTTAGTGCGGTTCAGCAATGTATCTTCCATCAGATAAAGGCCCACATGTGCTTGGGCCAACATTGCAGGCAATTCATCCAGTTCCACCCAGCCTATATCTTCAATCGCGGGCCAAATCCCCGCCGCCTCCGCTTGCTGCCGAAAATTAGCGGCATCTTCTTCATACAAGCCTGCCCCGATCATGAGAATGCGTACTTGGGGAACGGCCGTAACCACCCCACGCAAAATCTCTACCAACCGCCGCGTATCAAACTCAAACAACCGACTGTAGATGAGAATGGTTGGGGGTGCGGGGGTGCGGGGGTGCAGGGGTGATTTTTCTAACGAAATGCCGGGGCCGTTGGGGATATAGCTGACCTTTTCTGGGGGGAGTCCCATTCCCCAAGCAATGGTTTGCAAAGCGCGGCTGGCGACGGTGAGGGCGTGACAGTGGCGCATGCCCCACTGTTCCTGCCAGGCAAAAAAGCGCTTTTGCAGCGGCGAGTATGGGGCCAGCTCGTTCCAGCCGCCCCAGCCTTCCCAATCATCTGTGTCCATAATGAGACGTAGGCGGGTACGCTGAAACTGCCACAGCCACCAGGCTACCAGCCCGCTGTACGCTTTTGGTTTGAAGCAGTGAACTACATCCGGCTGCCAATCAAGCACCTCGCGCACCAGCCGCCGGGTGATGCCCAACACGCCGCCAGGCAGCGGCACATAACGCATTTCAACACCATCTACCTGCCAGCTTTTATCAGCCTCGTCTGGGGTTTGCCAGGGGGGCATGAAGAGTTTGACCGTGTGACCTTGCTGAGTGAACGGCCGTGCCAGACCCAGCGCCCGGCTGGCCATTGTCTTGTTGGGGTGCAGGCCGAAGGGGCCAACCATTGCGATACGCATTTGGGGAGAGATTGGAAACTGGAGATTGGAGATTAAATCTCTCGCAATCTCCACTCTCTAATCTCCACTCTCCTTTTCTAACAAATCAGATTGCGTGTTTAGCAGTTCCTGCAGCCGGGGATGTTCTGCATAAACACCCCGATAGTGTGGCGGCAAAAGAGCCGCCACGCGGCACATCATCTCATCGGTGTTTTGCTGCAAAAATTCGTCTCGGTTTTGGCGCGGCATGGACGGCAGCAAGTACGGTTCACCCACACGAATGGTGATGTCCAGCCGCCGCAGGCGCCACAATCGTCGGTATACCTCTTTGTCCTCCGTGCCTACAATTGACATGGGAATGAGGGGAACACCCGTTTTGGCAACCAAATAAACGGCCCCCGCTTTACCAGGTTGCAACTGAGCAGTGGGGCTACGAGTGCCTTCTGGCGCAATGGCGGCAATCTCACCTGCTTTCAAGCGCTTTTGCATCTCACGCAGCGCCCGAAAATCTGGATTGTGGCGGTCCAGCCAAAGCGCATCCAGCCTGCGTACCAGCCAGCGCCAAATCCAATATGCCTGGTATTTCTCCGCCACCATAATGAGAACATCGTCCCGGTCAGGTAATATCATAGCCAGCATTGCATCCAGCCGACCTAAATGGTTGCTTACCACCAAACAACCACCACTGGCCGGGATGCGCTCCATGTTTTGCAGATCAATTCGAGCAATAATCCGCAAGATAAAACGGCAAACGAGTCGAAGCATTTTGAGAAACATAGACCAAAATTATATAACCTCCCTGGTTTGGCACAACTTAAGCGATGCCAAATTGAGATAAGACGGGTAAACTACTGAAAAGCAAGCAGAAAAAAGTGATAAGTGAAAAGTGAACGGTTTGCGTGAGCCTCAATACACCATCTCCTGCCGTAAGGTGTGGAAGATCTTTGGGCCGAATCCTAGGGGGATACGGCCGTTAATCGACCAGGGCTTATCGCGCAATGAGATTTTGGCCCAAACGGGCCACGTCATCGCCGTAAAAGATGTCTCGTTTGATGTGCGGCCCGGCGAAATTTTTGTGGTGATGGGCCTCTCCGGCAGCGGCAAATCAACGCTCATTCGCTGCCTCTCCCGGCTGATCGAACCCACTGATGGCGAAATCATTGTGGATGGCCAAAATGTGGTGGGGTTTGACGCCACCCAGCTGCGCGAACTGCGCCGCCACAAGATGAGCATGGTATTTCAGCGCTTCGGCCTCTTCCCCCACCGCACCATTTTAGATAACGTCGGCTACGGTCTGGAAATCCAGGGCATTAAAAAAGAGCAGCGGCACAGTCATGCCCGGCAAGTCCTGGAAATGGTGGGCTTGCAAGGCTGGGAGCAGCACTTCCCGCACGAGCTGAGCGGTGGAATGCAACAGCGGGTAGGCCTGGCCCGCGCACTAGCCGTCGATCCGGAGATTTTGCTGTGCGATGAGCCGTTTAGCGCCCTGGACCCGCTCATTCGGCGGGAGATGCAGGAAGAGCTGCTGCGGCTGCAAAAAACGCTCAACAAGACACTGGTTTTTATCACCCATGATTTTTTGGAAGCGATAAAGTTGGGACATCACATTGCCATCATGAAAGACGGTGAGATAGTGCAGCTGGGCAAGCCGGAGGAGATTGTGGCCCATCCCGTGAACGATTACGTGCGCGAATTCACCCGCGATGTGCCTCGCGTGAAGATTCTCACGGCCAAAACAATCATGACGGTGGCAGCAACGGATTCGGGCAGCGATCATGTTTCGGTCCATGCCGACACCAATTTGGAGTCGCTCATTGGCCTCACGGCCGTTTCCGACGATCCGCTGGTGGTGTTAGACGATGAAGGCTGTGTGATTGGCATGGTGGACCGCACGGCCGTTTTGCAGGCGCTCACGGAAGGTAATTGAGCCTTGGGTTCGAAATTCTTTGGAACACAGAGTTTCTCAGAGGGGACACGGAGTTACACAAAGATTTCTTCTTTTCTCAGCGGAACTCTGTGGCTTCTCTGCGCCCCTCTGCGTTCCGCTTTTTAGGGAGTAATTATGCGGGTTGATGGACGATTGAGGCAAAAAGGGAAACGGCCGTACCTCCTCCTCGGTCTCATCTTGCTGGTGGTGCTGCTGCTCCTGCATCATTGGGTGCTCAACCTCAATCTTTTCCCCGCAGCATGGGATGTGCATTTGCGCGATCCGCTGGATGCGTTCAAGCAATGGTCCATCCGCCACCAAACCACCCACCCCATTTTCCTCTACTTTTTTGACCCGATCAGCAGCGCCATTGATTTTGCGCTGCGCCGCGTAGAAACATTTTTGCTCTGGCTGCCCTGGCCCGTGCTGCTGGGCGTCGTTTTTCTGCTGGCCCAAAAAGCCGCCAACCTGCGCCTGACGCTGCTCACCTCCTTTTGCCTGCTCTTCATGGGGTTGGTCGGCCTGTGGGAAGAAAGCATGCAAACCCTGGCGCTCATGGCCGTCTCTGTCCTCATTGCGCTGCTGATTGGCATTCCGTTGGGCATTTGGGCGGCACGTAACGAGAAAGTGGAAAAAGGATTACGGCCGTTCCTCGATGCCATGCAAACCATGCCCGCGTTTGTCTATTTGCTGCCAGTCGTCCTCTTTTTTGGCATTGCCCGCGTGCCCAGCGTTATCGCCACCATTATTTACGCCCTGCCACCTGCCATCCGGCTAACCACGCTGGGCATCCGCGAGGTGGATAAAGAGATTGTGGAGGCAGCCCGCTCGTTTGGGGCCACGCCACGCCAGATTTTGTTCAAGGTACAGCTACCGCTGGCCCTGCCCACCATCATGGCCGGGGTCAACCAGACCATCATGATGGCCCTGGGCATTGTGGTGATCGCCGCCCTGATTGGCGCGGGCGGTCTGGGCAAAGTGGTGCTAGACGCCCTGCGCGGCCTCAAAGTGGGGCTGGCGCTTGAGGCGGGCTTGGCCATTGTTTTTCTGGCGGTGCTGCTGGACCGGCTGAGTGAAGCGTTTTCAACACAAAACAGGACGGGGGCTGTGGTGGTAAACGGCCGTCTCTTCCCCACTTCCTGGCAGAAATACAAGCTTATCACCCGATTAGAAGCCGGATTGGATTGGCTTTACGTGAGCAGCGGCAATTTATTGGCCCGATTGGCCCAACTCAGTCGCTCCGAATTTATTATGCGGCATGCTTATCTACTGGCCAGCCTGCTGCTTTTGGGGGCGCTGCTCTGGTTGGGGCGCACCTTAAATTGGACCACCTTCCCAGAAAGTTGGCGGTGGGGTATTCAAGAACCGGTGGATACGGCCGTTATCTGGCTGCGCGACAATATGTTTGAATTTGAACTGGGGCCATTTTTGCTAGGAACACGGCCGTTTAGCAACTTTGTCATCTTGCAACTGCTCGATCCGCTCGACGCCTTCTTTCAGGAATTCCTCTCCTGGCCCGCGCTGATCTTGCTGGTGGCCCTGCTCGGTTACTGGGTCTCCGGCTGGCGGCTGGCGTTGGGCGGCGCAGTGGTGCTTTTTGCCGTCGGCCTGCTGGGGATGTGGGAGCTGGCACTGGTGACATTGAGCCAGGTAATTGTGGCCGTCTTCTTCTCGCTGATTATTGCCCTGCCGCTGGGCATTTGGGCGGCAAAAAGTGATATGGTAACGGCCGTTTTGCGCCCCATCCTCGACTTTTTACAAACGATCCCCGCCTTCGTTTATCTGGTACCAGTGGTGATGCTGTTCAATGTGGGGCGCGTGCCTGGCATCATGGCCTCGGTGCTGTACGCCCTGCCGCCCGCCATCCGCCTGACCAACCTGGGCATCCGCCAGGCCAGCCCGGAAGCGGTAGAAGCCGCCCAGGCGTTTGGCTCCACCAGCCGCCAAATGCTGTTCAAAGTGCAGCTGCCCCTGGCGCTGCCGTCCATCATGACCGGCATCAACCAAACAGTGATGATGGTTTTGGCAATGGTCGTAGTAGCGGGCATGGTCGGCGGGGCCGGGCTGGGGTTGGAAGCGGTCAACGGCCTGGCCCGCAACCAGCTCGGCCAGGGCATCGAAGCGGGATTAGCCATTGTCATTTTAGCCGTGGTGATTGATCGATTGTTATTAGCTGGAGCGGCACGGAGTTCGGTAAGCGGTAATCAGTAGTCAGTAATCTGTGAAAAGTAAAAAGTGGACAGTAGGCAGTTTTTTCACTTATCACTTTTCACTCAACCAAATGCGATCTCAAAAACGCTATCAGCTCCAGGTCTCCTGCATCGTGTCCGTATCTAGCCCGGTGAGCCAGCGGGTAATACCAAAGGCAAACACGGCCAGTCCCAGCAAAATGAGCGCGGTAATGAAGGTGATGCGCAAATCGCGCTCCAGGGAGGCGTAAACAAGCAAAGGCATCGTTTGGGTGCGGCCTTGTAGATTCCCGGCAAACAAGATCGTCGCGCCAAACTCCCCCAGCGCCCGTGCCCAACTCAAGATCAGCCCCGCCAGCAGACCGTTGTGGCTGAGTGGCAGCATGATGTGCCAGAAGATTTGCCACTGATTGGCCCCATCCACTGCCGCCGCATCTTCAAATTCGCGGGGCAGGGCGGCAAAGCGGCTTTGGGCTGCCCGAATGTAAAACGGGGAAGCGACAAACACCTGGGCCAGGACAACGGCCGTTC
>JBNKLQ010000201.1:0-11650 GCA_050292445.1 Promineifilaceae bacterium (SeqCode)
AGAACATTGGCTCTTCCTTGCCATGGTTGGGCGTTCCACGTTCGGTGCCCGGTGGCTTGCCGTAGTTATGGTAGCCTACGCTGTAAATAAAAATCATAAGAACAGCAAAAGACACCATGAAGAGCATAACGGCCGTAAACGGATCAACCGCAACGCCCATTTTCAGCCAGGTACCGTTGGCAAAATCACCAATCGGCAACCAATCAATGCTGCTGGCCACTTGAACCGGATGCTCCAGCAGCTCTTCTGGATGGCTAATATCATGGCTCAGATAAGTGCCAAACATATTGAAGGCAATTGTCCAACTCAAGACCAGGGCCCCAATGACACCTGCCCAGGCCAATACCCAACTCAGGGTGCGATTATGCTTCGTGAACAGCACAATCAGGAAAAACACGAGCAGGGGGCCAGCCGGAATCAGCCAGGTTAAAGTTTGTAATGTTTCTTGTGACATAAGGCGAAACTCTTCCCGTTGTTTCGGTAATCGGTAGTCAGTAATCAGCCCAAATACCGATTACGGTTTACCGTTCACCGATTACTGTCGTTAGTTCTTTAGTAAATCCAACTCTTCCGCGATAACTGAATCTCGGCGGCGATAAATGGAAATGATGAGGGCTAAACCCACGGCCGCTTCAGCCGCAGCCACAGTAAGCACAAAAATGGCCCAGGCCCAACCCACAGGCGGCAAATCTGAGTTAAGGACCGAACCATACCGCCAAAATGCCACCAAATTGATATTGACTGCGTTTAGCATCAACTCAACTGACATTAAGATCGCCACTGCATTACGCCGCGCTACCACACCATACAAGCCAATGCAAAATAAAAGGGCTGCTACAAGGAGGTACCAGGATAATGGAATCATGCTTCATCCTCCGTGTATTGAGTTGGCCAGGCGATATAAATGGAACCAATCAACGCGGCCAATAGCAAAACAGAGGCCATAATGAAGGGAATCACGTACCCGTTGGCGCTCACAAATGCCTCACCCAAAGCGCTGACAGCACCTTGCAAAACAGTGTCGGGCACATCCGGACGGCCGCTTACGGCCTCAACACCCCACCACCGAGTAATGACAGCAGCGAGGAGGGCAAAAGTGGCAACGGCCGTAAACAAGCCCAACCCACTTTGCGAATTAAACGGGACTTCCCGAGCTTGCATCATCCGCCGTGTCAACATGATGGCAAAGATGATCAAAATCGAAATCGCCCCGATATATACCAACAGCTGCGCTGCGGCCAGAAAACCAGCGTCTAGCAAAATGTACAGCCCGGCAACACCAAAAAACGAGGCCATCATCGCCAAGGCCGCATGGAACAAATTGCGGTTCGTTACGACCACAAGCCCTGTTCCCAATGTCAGCAAACTGACTAAAATAAAAACTACTTGCTCAAGCGTCACAAGTCTACTCCTGTGAAGGCGAATAAAATTATTGAAATGCCAAACGTCATTTACCGCTTCGGCATATCACTAAAAGTTTCAAATTTAGTGAGCCGGAACAGGCTCATGATGATCGTGTGCTGGTTCTGCTTCAGCAACCACAACCGGTTCTCCCTCGTTTTCAGCAATGGCCAAAATGGGACTAAGGTCATTTTGATGTTGCCGCTGCCGCCGTGCCGAACGACGCAGCACCTCCAACCCGGCAACGCCAATCAGCATATTGCTAACAAAATGAATGCCTGCCCGCCCTGCTTCACCAACACCAGGCAAATAATCCACAATCACGCGGTCTAGCAAAGCAACCGACAGCAGGATAACTAAGGTCAGCGGTACCATGAACTTCCAGTTGAAGTTCAACAGTTGGTCAATGCGAAAACGTGGCAGCGTTGCTCGAATCCACATAAAGACAAAGAACACTATAGAAGATTTGATCAACAAAATGAGAAGCCCTAGACCCCGTCCAATAGCAAAGCCGTTAGCTAAAACCCAATCTTCCAGGCCAAAGAGTTGATAACCACCCAGGTAGGCTGTAGAGAATAGGCCACACATAAACATGATGGCCATATATTCACCAGCCATAAACAAGCCAAAAACCATACCGGTATATTCGGTATGGAACCCTGCCACAATTTCAGACTCAGCTTCCAGTAAGTCAAAGGGGGACCGCCCCGTTTCAGCCAAAGACGATATGAAAAAGATGAGGGCAGAGATGGGCACAAAAACAATAAAAGGGATCGTCTGAGCTTCGACTAGATCCATAGTAGAGAGGGAGCGGGCCAGAATGATAGGCACCAACAGGGAAAGTATCATAGGTACTTCATAACTCACCAACTGAGCTACAGCCCGAAACGCACCTAACAATGCATATTTGTTATTAGAACCCCAACCCGCTAGCAAAATAGCGACAACAGAGACAGAACTAATAGCCAGAATATAAAAAACACCCACGTTCAAATCAACGCCAATCACGCCAGGGGCAAACGGCAAAACGGCAAACAATAGCGCAGACGTAACAACAGCCAAACCCGGTGCTATAAAGTAAGCAAACTTATCAGCACCGGCAGGCACAATCATTTCTTTGGTCATCATCTTGACCACGTCGGCTACCATTTGCAGCAAACCATATTTGCCACCCACTCGGTTTGGACCAATGCGGTCCTGCATACGCGCCAAAACCTTGCGCTCTACCCAACCAACCACAAAGACGGCCAGCAAAGGAATCGTTGCTACCAGGAGAATGCCAATAATGTCCAGGACAACACTAACCCAAGGCGCATCCCCCCAAACAGTGGCTAAATAATCACCAGCAGTCAAATCAAAGATGCTCGATAAAAACTCAACAATGTTAAAACTCATTGTCTATTCCTCTTAAATCCATTCCAGAACGCCACGACCCCAGGCATAAAGCAACCCATCTGCCAGTAAGAAAATAAACAAAACGGCAGCACCAACAGCAAACAAGCCTAAATTATCGTAGGCAGCAGCAATCGGAAACAGAAAGACGGCTTCGATATCAAAAATGACAAAAACAAGGGCGTAAATGTAGTATTGAACCTTAAACTGCACCCAGGCATCCCCTACGGTTTCAACACCGCACTCGTAGGTTTGTTGTTTAATTGGGTTTGGTTTGTGTGGACCAAGCAGTCGGTTTATGATGATCGGCGCGGCTGGGAATATGGGAGCCAGCAGCACAAACAAGACGATAAATTGCCACTCACTTTGCACAGGTGTTCTTCCTCCACTCGATAAGATGGGAATGTAAATGGTTCAGTTTACAGCTGATAATAAAAACCCAACAGAGTAGCGTCGCTAAGCTATTTGACACTGTCTGTGGGTTCTTGTAGAAGTTGCCTTTTAATGTTCACAAACTGTTTGTGAAATATATCCCATTTACCATCTCTGTTATAACACATGCAGATAACAAGGGCAAAGTTAGCTGTCAATTTTAGGCTGCATTCCACAATGGTATACCAACACTGGAAAAGGGGTCTTTTTCAGGTGGAAATTATGGGATTTATTATTTAATTTTCCGTCGTCAAACAAGTACCTGATGCGGTAAACATCTGTCAATGATTGCAATGGTATAAAATTCTAACAGAAATGAGGCATGGGGCAACGATTCACCAAAGCAAGGGTCATATTAGTACTATTCACGCCTTTTTTCCCTTTATCTTACGGCCGTATTCAGTTATACTTTCCACAGTTCTGACAAAGAGTAAGAATACAAATCTGAGCCACAAATCAACAAAGCACCTTAATGCATTGGCAGCACAGTAAAGAAATAACCTATGTTTGACTCCCCAATTGAATCTCAAAAAATCATTGCCGTTGACGATAATGCCTTTACCTTGCGCATTGTGCAGCATACCCTGGAACAGGCAGGGTATCAGGTAATGACAGCCGCTTCCGGGCAAGATGCTCTCAAGCTCATCAATCGGTATGGCATGCCCCATTTGGCTATTGTGGATCTGCACATGCCTGTGATGAGCGGCTTTGAATTTTGTCATGCGGTACGGGAATTCAGCGATATGCCAATTATTATGCTTACGGCCGTTAACACCGAAGAAACTATCATTGAAGGCTTGGAACAGTACGCCGAAGATTACATCGTGAAGCCCTTTAACCCAGAAGAGCTTAAGGCCCGGGTAAGCCGGGTGCTGCGCCGCATGGGTGATTACAGCTACACGCTCGAATCTACCACGCGCATCGATGATCGGCTCATGGTCAATTTCCCCAATCGGGAAGCTTTAGTAGAAGGTGAATCCGTTTCGCTTACCCCCACGGAAACAAAGCTGCTCTACATCCTGGTGCGCAATGCTGGCCGCATTGTCACCACCGACTTTTTGCTCAATCGCATCTGGCCGATGGAAGAGGCCCAAGAAGACCGCCTGCATGTACATGTGCATCGGCTGCGGCGCAAAATCGAAGTCAATCCCAACGAACCAACCTACATCGTCGCTGAACGCGGTACAGGCTACCGTTTCACCGCCACCTCTGATTCCTAAGGGCTCGTTCACAAACAGCTTTAGATAAGGAAACGAACCCCAAGGCTTGCCCCCATTACCAGCAAAACCCTAATCTAGCAATTCAGCCGCCAGTTCTGCGGGTAATGGCATGTTGCTGGTTTCCATCAGCTCAAATAAATGAGAAATGCGCTCGGCTAAAAATTTCTGGAGCAGCAATGGATTTTCTATGGCACAATCATTTAAGACGGCCCTTGCCTCCCTGGCTGTCTGTAATAAATGGTAGATGCAATAGCTAACAGCGCCACTTTGCAGCAACAGTTGCTGCGCCTCTTCTAGCACTGCCAAATCAGTGATTTGCGGCAATAGTTCTTCAAACCGGGTTTTGCCAGAATGCTCTGCCAAGCGCGCATACAAAATGGCTAGATTCCCGGTTCCGTGCTGCCAATCGGGGGAAGCTGGCGTCTGATACACATCGGCCAGGTCGTCGCTTATTTGAATAAGTTTGCCAATAAGATTACCAAACTGGCGCAGCTGACTGGCCAGCGTGTCATCAGCCCCGCCAGCCAAGGCACCCAAGTAAAATCCAGCACCGTAATATGGCATACTCTTGGCCACCACCGTTTCCCAATAATGCGCTTCGGTGAGGACTTTTTGGACATCCAAATGCTGTCCGTAGGCAGTTTTTAGATTGAGATGGATCAGTTCAGCCAACATTTGCTGCGTTACGGCCGTTCCCCACCCCATTTCCGCCGCTGCCTGCTGCACAATACGGTAGGCAATCGATTGAAACGCCAAGCCAAAGTTTGCCGCTTCACCTGTCCCCAACCGCCAGTATAATCCTTTGGGATCGTCATCCAAAATGTCATCCACCAGCACAATACTGATATGGCAGCAGCCAACGGCCGTTATCAGTGGCACCACACGCGTCACTGCCCCACCCACAGCCTGGCATGCCAGTTCCGGCAAATGCCAGGAATGCGCATTTTGCGCATAATGGTGCCACACTTCAACTATTTCAGGCCAGGCGGCAACCTCCGGCAGCTGTAAAAAGTACGTTCCAATTTGGCTGACATCAATCATAAGGCTCCACCTTTTAGAGTGCGGGATTATTGTGCTGAGCACAACAACTGTCGTTGATGAAAGGCTTTTAGGCCTGCTATTCAATTTGCCATAAGCAGCGTTGGGAAAACAATTGTGTGCAGCCGACCCCTACACACAATCAAAAAGAGAAGGGAAAAGCAAGAAGGGATTACGGCCGTAGCCATCCCCCCTAGCACCAATGAACTACCAGTCCCAATACCAGCCCCAAACCTCTGTCTTACGCAGTTCGGATAAATCTTTGTGGTTGGATACTTTCGTTAATTGGAGCAAGGTGGCCAGCAAGGAATCTTCAGACTTACCAGCTTTTAACAACTCGTTGAACTTGTTGATCGACATAGACTCTTTCATAATCGGTCATATCTCCTGCACACTACTGAGCTATACCATCTGCTGCGAGTCGGTCGGAAACTCCAGGTGTCTACATCTTTGTTAAATGCATATGCCGACACATGATAGTAAAAGCCTGAATAATACCTTTGATTATAATGGAAATGATCAACAATTGCACTGGCATTTTGCCTAAAATTTCTTGCTTTAAATTAAAATTGCAGCCAATTTGCAGGTCTTTAAAGCTCAATGCCAGCTTTTTCTGCCAAAAGCGCGTTTGAAGGTTCAACCAAAATTGTGCTGTCTGGAAAGACAATGGTGGGTACAACTCGGTTACCACCGTTCACCTGCTTGACAAATGCCAGACCTTCAGGGTTTTCATCAACATCTATATTGACATAAGTAACCCCGTATTCATCCAGCAAATACTTGGCCCGATGACAGTCTGAACACCAGCTTGTGGTGTACATAATTATTTGAGCATCCTTGTTTTCTGCGTTGTTCATCTTTACTTCTCCAGACCCACAATTTATAGGGAAATTAGTAGCGTAATGATAGCCAAAATTGGTCTGGCTACCAGCTTCAAAACAAAATTTCTGTATAATACGCGGCGTGACTACCAAACGAACGAATGAACAATGGCTGGCTGAGCTTCGGCCAGAACATCCCCAATATGAAACGGCCGTTGCTGATTTAAGCCAGATTTTAACCAATGGGCTCCGACGAGGCTTACTGGCTCAGGTAAAAACCTCCGCCCCGGAATTTGACACCCAGGCAGAAGATTTTGCCCAGGAAGCCGTGCTAAAAGTGCTGGAAAAGATTGATACGTTTGCCGGGCGCAGCAAATTTACCACTTGGGCTCATAAAATTGCCATCTCCGTGGCCCTCACTGAACTGCGGCGCAAACGGTGGCAAGACAGCTCCCTTAACGGTTTGACAGAAACTGAAAGCGGCGATTACACGCCCAGCTTTGTGGCCGATGAAGCACCCACGCCAGAAAACAGAACCGCCCGCGCGGAGTTGCTTAAATATGTGCAAAAATTGATCGAAAACGATCTAACCGAACGTCAGCGTACCGCCCTGGTCGATTCAGTCATTGGGGGCAAATCAACCGGCCAAATTGCCAAAAAGTTAGAAATGAAGCCCAATGCCGTGTACAAGCTGCTGCACGATGCCCGGGTGAAGTTGAAAAAAAGTTTGGCCCAGGATGGCTACACGCCAGGCGACATTTTACAAGTATTTGATTAATCATAAATCGCGTTGAGGTAAGAACGACAGCAACAAGACCATCAAAGAAAGCGAATCACGTTTGGAATAAGGTATCGTCTACCTAAGGCACATTTGCATTGATTATGACTATTTGGAACCAGATCAAAAACTTTTTTAGCCGCTCAAAACCAGCTGTGGATGAAACAAGCCAGGCAGTGGTGACTGAACCCACGCCAGGCGCACTCACTCAGGAACTGATGGTTGATTTGATGCTGCGTCTGGAAAAAACAACAGAAAATGCCTACTGCTGCGATGAGGTATTTGCGCTGTTAGATGAATATGTGGAGCTGGTTGCAGATGATGAGGAAGCCAAACTGCTGATGCCCCTGGTAAAGAACCATCTCGATATGTGTGTAGATTGTCGTGACGAATACGAAGTTTTGCTGCACGTCTTAAAAACGGCCGAATCCGAATAAGCCTCACTCGCCTAAGCGCTCGGCTATTTTTACCCCAAACGCTTACCCCTTTTACAAACTGGAATAGGAGCAATAAAGATGACAAAAGCAATCTGGAACGGTGTTGTCCTGGCCGAAAGTGACCAAACTGAAATGGTCGAAGGCAACCATTATTTTCCCCCACAAACAATTAACCGCGAATATTTTAAAGAGAGTAACCACCACACTATCTGTCCCTGGAAAGGAGCTGCCAGCTATTACACCATCGAAGTAAACGGGCAAAAAAACGAGAATGCTGCCTGGTATTATCCCAATCCCAAAAACGCAGCCAACAATATTAAAGATCATGTGGCATTTTGGCGCGGTGTAACGGTTGAATCATGAGGGGGAGCCATGTTATTAGCCGGTGATATTGGCGGCACCAAAACCGTGCTGGCGCTCTTTCCAACCGCAGTTTCCGATGAGCCACTGCATCCGCTTCATTTACAGACCTTTCCCAGCAGCCGGTTTTCTTCGTTGGAAGCGATTATTACTCAATTTTTAGAAGACAAAGATGAACCCATCGAAGCGGCTAGCTTTGGTGTGGCTGGGCCGGTGGTAAACGGCCGTTCCCAAATTACCAATTTGCCCTGGGTCATCGATTCTGTAGCTATTGGCCAAAGACACCAGATTGAACAAGTGATCCTCCTCAACGACCTGGAATCTATTGCCAACGCAGTTCCCCATTTACAGGCCAACGATCTGGCCACCATTAATGAAGGAAATGCTGAATCTGGTGGGGCCATTGCCGTGATCGCGCCCGGCACCGGTTTAGGCGAAGGATTCCTCATTTGGGATGGGCAGCGCTATCAGGCCCATCCGTCTGAAGGGGGACATGCTTCCTTCGCCCCCACCACCCCCGATGAATGTGCCTTGCTCGCCTTTCTTGGAGAAAAATATCATCACATCAGCTTTGAACGCGTCTGTTCTGGCAGCGGTATTCCCAATTTGTACGCATTTTGGCGGCAAGACGGCCGTTTCCCGGAACCGAACTGGCTGCGTGAGCAAATTGACCAGGCAGCCGATCCCACGCCCATCATTGTGGAAGCGGGGTTGGCCCAAACGGCCGAAATTTGTACCGCCACCGTGCAGATGTTTGTTGATATTTTGGCAGGCGAAGCCAGCAACATGGCCCTGAAAGTATTGGCCACCGGCGGTGTTTTTCTCGGTGGTGGTATTCCACCCCGCCTGCTCAATTTGCTGCAAACAGACCGCTTTATTTCTAATTTTAGCGACAAGGGGCGGTTCACCGACCTGCTGCTAAACATGCCGCTGCAAGTGATTTGCAATCCACAAACGGCACTGCTGGGTGCTGCCTGGGGCGGACTGGATTTGCTGCATGAGTGAGCCTTTTACGCTGCACATCTTTGCCAATAATGACGCGTTCAACCAGGCAGCGGCCAGATTATTGACCACTTTGGCCCAACAAGCAGTGGTGCAGCACGGCCGTTTTAGCATGGCACTTTCAGGAGGTGGGACACCGTCTGGTGTGTACAAGCTTTTGGCAGAACGGCCATTTTGCCAACAAATGCCCTGGCCGCAAACCCACCTCTTTTGGGGTGATGAGCGGCTGGTGCCGCCAGATGATTCGGGCAGCAATTATGGCCAGGTGGGCAGGCTCCTGCTCAACAAAGTGCCCATCCCCCCAGAAAACATTCATCGTGCCTGTGGGGAATTAGCGATGGAAACGGCCGTGGCCGACTACACCAGACAGCTGCAAGCCTTTGCCGGTAACGGAGAAATCCCTATTTTGGACGTTGTGCTGCTGGGGATGGGCAGCGATGGCCACACCGCCTCGCTCTTTCCTGGTTCACCTATGCAGGAAGCGGATTCGGTCATTGGCGTCACGGCAGATTATGACGGCCGTCCCGCTCAGCGGCTCAGCCTTACGCCAACCGTCATCAATCAAGCACGGCACATCATCTTCTTGGTAACCGGCAGCAGCAAAGCCGACACATTGCAAAAAGTGCTTTACGGGCCGCACCAGCCAGAAACATTGCCCGCTCAGCGCATTCAGCCTATCGACGGCACGCTTACCTGGCTCACCGATACGGCCGCCGCCCAACACCTGAGCCAACTAACTTGAAAAATCTTCGCGCATCCGCGCGAATCTGTTTAGAGGATGACTTCAGCGACGCAACCCATCATGAACAAAACCAGCAGATTTCGCAGATTAACAAAATTTTCTCGATTTTCCTCTGTGAAACTCTGTCTTTTCTCTGCGTAACTCTGCGTTCCTCTATTTTCCACAGGAGAACTCAATGACCGTAACCGCACACAGCCTGCAAAACCTGCAAGTACAAATTCAAGCCAGCAACCATCACATCCTGGCCGATGAGCCAGAAAGCGCCGGTGGCGAAGACAAGGGACCAAACCCGTATGATCTGCTGCTCAGTTCGCTGGCTGCCTGCAAGGTGATGACCGTTCACCTCTACGCCCGACGCAAGCAGTGGCCTGTGGAAACTGTCTCGATCACCCTCAACCACCGCAAAGTGTCCGCCAACGAATGCGAAGATTGCGAAACCGAAGGGTTGGCCAAGGTAGACATCATCGACTGTGAAATTAGCTTTGAGGGGGAATTAGACGAGGCGCAAATCAAACGCCTGGCGGAAATTGCCGACCGCTGTCCGGTACACCGCACGCTCACCAGCGAGACAAAGATACGAACGGCCGTTATCTAGCCATTACTTTTTGCGAGCCATGTATAAAACCGCCAGATACGGTCTTTTAAGCTGGCCTCCATGCTGATCAATCAGCTCTGCAATCGCTTCAAAAAGCACCAAACGCCTCTGTTCAGATAAGCGCAGATGACCCGAATAAGTATTTAACAACCCCAAATACGCTTTCGTCTGATACCGAGCTACCCAAGGATACGTGCGCACGATCACCTTCTCAAATTCTTTTTCCTCTTTTAGCGACGCAGCCCGCTCCCGAATCAACTGTTCTAGAGGAATATTCTCTTTAACCATTTCGGGGGCAAGTTTACGGTAAATCTCATCCAGCTCACGTCCAATTGCTCCTTCAATGCCAGGATATTCATTCCAAAATAAAGCAAGATGGCCATGAGGTTTCAAGACAGAAGCCGCTTTCACAAAACGCACTTCTTGTGGCACCCAATGAAACGCCTGCGCCGATACGAGCAAATCAAACGTTCTTTGGTTGGCTTCCCATTCTTCAAAGCGGCTGCGCTCAAACTGAACTTGTAGATAATCGCCAAAACGCGTTTTGGCCACATCAATCAGGTTTTGACCCGGCTCCAGGCACAGAATAGAAAATCCTCGTTGGGCAAACAGGCGCGTGGCTTTGCCAGTGCCACTGCCCACCTCCAGAATCTCCCCACTTGGCTGGATGCCCGAAAGATTGACAATATCTTCAATTAGTTCAGCAGGATAGCTGGGGCGATAAGTTTCATAGAGTTCCGCAACGCCATCAAAACTTTGGCTATCTTTTTTCCAATCAATTGACACGCTCACTCCCTCAGACATTTCCTGAACCCTCCTATGAAATCCCATTAATAGCGTTGTTGCTTTTAAAAAACTTATCGTGTCATTCCCGCGCAGGCGGGAATCCACTCCCAAAGAAAATGGATACCTGCCTGCGCAGGTATGACAGTCGCAGGTATTTTGTTAATCAGAAACAACGCTAATTTTCACTCCCCTAGTCTAGCCGTATAATAGTTGCTCCAGGCGCAAACTCTGCACCGTCTCGGCACTTAGCCAAAACAAAATGGTCATCAAGATGGCTGAGGTGAGGCACCAGGGGCAGGTAGCGCCAATGACAAACGGCTCCAAAAAGGTAAAGTAAAGCGAGAAAAGCACGCCCAGCAGCGTCAGGGCCAGCAGTGCCCAGGGTACAATGCTCAACAGCCGAGACGAACCAAGCAGGCTGGCGCTCCAGGTCACCAAGATAGCCAGATAGCCAAGCGCCCCCCACAGGCCAACCGGAATATCTAAAATTTCGCCGTATTCACTTTGCTGAATTATTTGGCAAGCGCCACTGGGGTAACAAATGGTCGTTTCGGGGATGGAGGTAAGGTACACCATGATGCCCAACCCTGCCGCAGCCAGCAGGGGAATGGCCCACCAACCAGAAACAGGAATGATGGCTTGTTTG
>JBNKLQ010000202.1:0-11546 GCA_050292445.1 Promineifilaceae bacterium (SeqCode)
GACCGCTCGTTGCTCAGCGGGCAACGGCACTTGGCAATGCTGACAGGTTCGGGGGCGGTGAACGGTCACTACATCCGGCATATCGCACATCGTCAGTGTGTGACCCTGATGTCCTTTTTGACCACCTGGTTTCTTGTCGCTTTTGCGGCGCAGGCTTTTGGTTCGTTTCTTTTTGCGGCTTTTGTCTCGACTGGATGGCCAGTGAGAATTGCGACTGTTTTGCTTGAGCAAAGCTGTCAGTTCAGCTATTTGCTGCTGGGCGGCTTGCAAGGCAGCTTCTAATTCTTGAATCCTTTGCTTTAGCTGCTCGTTTTCTTGCTGGTAATCCATGACGCTTATTTATACCACAGGTCTCAGGCCTGTATAGTTACAAACATTCTTTGTCACTTTGTTCCTTCGTTTCTTCGTATAAACCAAATATTTTGCGTAGCCTAAACAGTGAACAATAGCATGGATGTTGTGATGTTGAGTTTGTGGGCTGTGCTATTATTATGGAGTGGTAAGCTGTTAAAATTATAAAGCAGGGGCGGAACCTAATAATCCTTTTTCCCGTTTTCCCTGTATGTCTTGCACATGTATTGGAGAGAGAAACACACCATGCGTAAAAATCGTCTGCTTGCTATTTTTGTAATTGTAGTTGCCATTTTGGTGGCCTGCCGGGAAGAAGAACCATTGCCTACTCCGGTGCCTACCGTTACTATGCCAACCGCTATCCCGACGGAAACACCCATTGCCACGGAATCTGGGACGGAAACGGCCGTTGCTACCCCCGCCCCCATCCAAATCGATCCCGCCGACATTGACTGGGCACCGCAGATTCTTTACAGTAGCCCAACCCCCGGCGAAGAAGTGCTGCTCGATGGAGCCATCACCGTTCGTTTTGACCAGCCGATGAACCAGCAGGCGGTGGAAGACGCCTTTGCTGTCACCCCGGCCGATGGCGGTCAAAAGGTGAACGGCAACTTTTCTTGGCCGCGCCCGGATACGGTTGTTTTTACGCCGCAAACAGATTACCAGCGGCGGCAAACGTACCGCATAGAAATTGGGGATACGGCCGCTTCCGCCAATGGCCTTACCCTGGAAGTGCCCGTCGAACTTGTGCTGCAAACCGTCGGTGCACTGGAAGTTAGCCAACTCATTCCTGCCGACGGCAGCATTGACGTACAAACAGATGGCGCGATCACGGTTTTGTTCAATCGACCCGTGGTGCCGTTGGTCAGCAGTGGGCAGCAGGCCGCTTTGCCCCAGCCGTTAGACTTTGATCCGCCCGTAAGCGGGCAGGGAGAATGGACCTCCACCAGCATTTACCGCTTTGTGCCCGATGATCCGCTGGCCGGGGCAACAACCTATCGTCTAACCCTTGATGAAGAATTGACTGATCTGGTGGGTGTTGGATTGGAACAGCCATTTGCTGCCCAATTCACTACACTCAACCCCGACATCGTCACCGTGGAGCCAGACGGCAGCGCCGATCTGATTGCCACGGAGCCGATCACCATCACTTTCAACATGCCGATGGACCGCGCCACCACCGAAGCCGCTATTTCGCTCAGTGGCGTGGATGCGCCCGCAGCCGACTATGTGTTTGAATGGCTGGAAGATGACCGCGTGGTGCAACTAACGCCTCAAGAGCTATTGGCGCTGGACACACAGTATCAATTGCAAGTCAACGGCTCTGCCCGCGCCGCCAATGGTGAAGCCAGCCTGGGCGACAGTGAAACGTTTGCCTTCCAGACGGTGCCCTTCCCTGGCATTATTCGTACAGTCCCGGCGGCGGGTGGTGTGCCCGAACGCTTCCAACGTGGCGTTGTCATCCAGTTTGCTTCGCCAATGGATTGGGATACGGTGGAAGGCAATATTCGCATCGATCCTGAACCGGCGCGGATGACAACGTATGTCAATCAGTTCAGCAACGAAATATCGCTGGATTTCAACCTGGAACTGAACACCACCTACACCATCATTGTGCCCGGCTTTGTGGCCGATCCGTATGGCAACACGCTGGGTGAACCGTACACTTTCCGCTTCACAACGCAGGGCCGCGTGCCTATCGCCTCACTAGGGCTGCCGCCGCGCCTCAGCCAGTTCAGCACCAGCTTTTCTACCAATGTGGATGTGGTTCACGTTAACGTCTCCCGGCTGGATTTGGCGCTGTATGATTTGGGCTTGCCGCTTAATTTGCTGAATCGGCCGTATGATGCCACCGATTACCGTCCCGCCGCTGCCCCCATTCGCACCTGGTCGCTGCCGCAAGACACGCCACGCGACGAAGTGGGGACGGCCGTTGTTCCCCTAGCTGGTGAAGGTGGCGGTGCGTTGGCTCCTGGTGTTTATTTGCTAACGGTGGACTCACCAGAAACCATCGAGGAGGTGCGTTTCTGGCAAAACCAGCGCAACCTGCTGGTGGTGGCCGACACCAACATCGTGGTGAAAGAGATGTTTGGCGCGGTTCACGTTTGGGTGACCGATTTGCAAACTGGGCAGCCCGCCGCCAACCGTAATTTGACGCTGTACAGCGAGCAGGGCGTGTCGTTGGGCACGGCCGTTTCCGACAACAACGGTTTTGCTCAATTCGACTACAACCCAACCAATGATTATCTGGAAGGGGCTACCGTGGTGAGTGGCCAGCCAGGGCAGGCGGGCTTTGGCATTGGCAGCAGCATCTGGGATGACGGTGTGCGGCCGTGGGAATTTGATGTTCCGGCCACCAGCGGTGATGAGGTTGAAACTCTGGCTTACATCTACACTGACCGGCCCATTTATCGCCCTGGCGACACAATCCATTACAAAGGCATTGTGCGCGACACCAATTACGGCCGTTACACTCAACCAGACATCACCACGCTAGACCTGCGCCTGGCCAGCAACAACTTCTTTGGCGGCGAGACGTTCGAGCGCACCTTCCCCGTGGAGGTCGGACCGGATGGCACATTTAGCGGCGAATATCAGCTGCCACAGGATGTGGGGCTGGGTTCTTACCAGTTCTTTGTGCAAAGCAGCACCGTGGAAGCGTACCGCCAGTTCACTGTGGCCGAATACCGCACGCCGGAATTCCTGGTCAACATGACGCCTGACGAGTCGGAACAGCTGCGTGGCGAAACCGTTACCGTGGAACTGAGCGCCGAATACTTCTTTGGCGGGCCAGCTACCGATTTGCCGGTGGAGTGGACGGTGTATGAAGAAGCGTACCAGCCCACGCCGGTTGGTGGTCCGTTTTATAGCTTTGGCGATGCAGGTGGCTTCTTGTATCAGGACCCCGGTCTGTTCGGTGGCTTTGGTGGGGGTGGCGGTTTTGGCAATTATCTGCTCAATGGCAACGGCCGTACCGATGAAAACGGCCGTCTCCTCATCGAACTGCCTGCCAATCTGTTGCAAGAGGTGGACGAGGGCAGTCGCGTCATCACCGTGGAGGCCAACGTCCTTGACTTGTCCGAGTTCCCCGTGAGCAGCCGCACCCGCGTCGTTCTGCATGCGGCAGAAACCTACGTCGGCGTCGAACCGGATGATTTCATTGGCCGGGCCAACACCGAATCCACCGTGAATTTGCAGACGATTGATTGGGACGGCCGTTCCGTTGCCAATCAGCAAGTTGAAGTTGTTTTTTACCGGCGCGAATGGATACCTAACCGCAACCAGGATTACGGTGTTTACTACACCAGATGGGACACGGTCGATACCGAAGTGGCCCGCGCCAGCGTCACCACCGACGCTCAGGGGCGTGCTGCTGCCAGCTTCACGCCCGAGGAAGGCGGCACTTACATCGCCGTGGCCACCGTCACCGACGATGGCGGGCGCGAACAGTTTAGCAGCACCACCATCTGGGTAGCGGACGCTGGCCGGATTGGCTGGCAAATTGATCCGCGCGACAAAACGATGACGCTCACGCCTGACGACATCAATTACACCCCTGGCGACACCGCCCGCGTGCTGATCCAGTCGCCGTTTAGCGAACCAGTGCAGGCGTGGCTTACCATCGAGCGCGGCCAACTGCTGGAGCAGCGGGTGATCACCGTGGACGGCAGCAGCGACGTGCTGGAGATTCCCATCACCGCCGCGATGTCGCCCAATGCGTTTGTCACCGTCACGGCCATCAAAGGCGTGGATGACAGCAATAATCCGTATCCCGAAATGCGGCTGGGCATTGCCGAACTGCCTGTTTCCACCGAGCAGCAGGCGCTTACCGTCACCTTGACGCCGCAGCAGGATACGTTTGGTCCGGGGGAAACGGCCGTTTACACCATCAACGTTACCGATTACCAGGGCAATCCTGTCCAGGCAGGTGTGTCGTTGGCGCTGGTTGATTTGGCCGTGCTGACGCTGAAAAATGACAACGCGCCCAATATTTTGGATGCGTTTTATGCCGAGCAGCCGTACCGCAGCCGCATCGGTTCTGGCCTCATTTTCTCCGGCGAAGGCTACCCCATCGAGATTCCGGTGGAGCAGCTGGGTCTGGGCGGCGGCGGTGGCGGTGAAGCGGCCGATACGGCCCTGGCCCGCTCCACCAGCAATGATGATGAGGGCGTGCGCCAGGACTTCCCCGACACGGCGTTCTGGCAGGCCAGCCTGACGACGGATGCCAATGGTGTGGCGACTGCAGAGATTCCGCTGCCGGATAATTTGACCACCTGGCGCTTGAGCAGCAAAGCGGTCACGCCAGATACATTGGTGGGCCAAAGCTCCGTGGATATTGTTACCACGCTGCCGCTGCTGGTGCGCCCCGTCACGCCGCGTTTCTTCACCATGGGCGATCAGGTGGAGTTGGGAGCGATTGTGAATAACAATACGGGGGTAGAGCTGGAAACGGCCGTTACCCTACAAGCTTCTGGCGTCACGTTGAATGGCCCAGAAACACAAACCGTCACCGTGCCCGCCAACGGGCAGATGCTGGTGCGCTGGCCCGTTACCGTAGGAAACGTGGCGGGCGTTGACCTCACCTTCCGCGTGGAGGGCGGCGAATACACCGACGCCAGCAAACCCACCTTTGGCGATGGCGGCGACATCCCTGTTTACCGCTACACAGGCGATGACGTGGTCGCAACTGCCGGACAATTGGATGAAGCCGGTAACCGCGTGGAGGCCATCTTGCTGCCGCCCGGCGTCGATCCGGCACAGGGTGAGGTGGCCATCACCCTCAGTCCCTCCCTGGCAGCGGCGCTGGTGGACAGCATCAAACTCAACAACGATCTGGATTACTCAACGCTGTGCGCCTACGCTGTTACCGACCGGATGCTGCCCAACGCGGCGCTTCTTGGTCTGGCCCAGCAACTGCCTGCGGCTGATCTGGACGCCGCCGACGTAGCCGAATCAGAAACAATTGTGCAGCGTAGTGTTTCCCAATTGGAAGAGCTGGTTTTGGCCGATGGCGGCTGGGGCTGGTGCAGCAGCGTAGAAAGCGATCCCTGGCTGACGGCCTATGCTTTGTTTGGCTTAGCGCAGGCGCGCGAATTGGGTTACTCGGCGCGGGCCAGCGTGTTGGAAAATGCGGCCAACTATCTCGTAGCCCAGCTGGTAACGCCATCGCCGCAAGTGACTGCCTTTGAAGTGAACCGGCAGGCGTTTTTCCTTTACGTGCTGGCCCAGCTAGACGCCGACATCGTGCCGGATTTGGACCGGCTGGTGGATGAGAACCGCAGTTTGTTGGACCCGTACGCTGGGGCGCTGGTCGCCTCAGCCTATGCTGATTTGGGCATCATGGATGACCGGGTAGACACGCTGCTGAACGATTTGAACGACAGTGCCGTGGTGAGCGCCACTGGTACCCATTGGCAAGACGCCAGCCGCGACATCCGCAACCTGAACAGCGACGTTCGCGGTACGGCCGTTGTTCTGCAAACCTTGGCACAGCTCGATCCTGAAAACCCACTGCTGCCAGGTGCGGTGCGCTGGTTGATGAGCGCTCGCACCGCGCAGCTCTGGTCTACCTCGCACGAAACTGCCTGGACCATCTTCTCCCTGACGGAATGGATGGTGGCCACGGGCGAGTTGGAGGCCAATTATGAGTACAACCTGGACGTGAATTTGCAGGAAGTGACAGACGGCCGTTTCACCACCAGCACTATTACCGACAGCCGCAATGTCTCCTTGCCCATTAGCGATTTACTGCTTGAAGATGCCAACTTCTTTAACTTTGGACGTGGGGCGGGAGACGGCCGTCTTTACTACACCATGCATTTAGAGAGCGCCATCGACATGAACTTTGTCTCGCCGGTCAACCGGGGTGTCTCCGTGGAGCGTGTTTACTACGATGCAGAATGTGACCCGGAAACCGAAACCTGCGAGCCAATCACCGAGATTGAAGCAGGGCAGCAGGTCAGGGTGGTGCTCACTATCATCGCTGAAAACGATCTGGTTTATGCGATGGTCGAAGACCCGATTCCGGCTGGAACGGAAGCCATCGACCCAGGGCTGAACACCAATTCAGCCACACAGGGCGGCGAGGTGAACCGGGTGGATGAAGAATATCGTTACGGCTACTGGGGTTGGTGGTTCTTCAACCAGATCGAGTATCGCGACGAGCAGGTGGTGTTCCTGGCGAACTTCTTGCCTGCGGGCACCTACCAGTACAGCTACTTCTTGCAAGCCACCATCCCTGGCGAATACCAGGTGCGTCCCACCTTTGCCCGCCAGACGTTTTTCCCGGAGGTGAACGGCCGTTCCGCTGGAATGGTCTTCGCCATTCTTCCGTAATCGGTAATCGGTGAACGGTAATCGGTTTGCCGATAACGGATGACCGATTACCGGTAGGTGCAAAGCAGGTGATGGGCAGCGTGAAAGCTGTCTGCCACCTGCTTTGTCAATTTTTTAACAACTCCATATTTTTTCACGTCGCCTTAACTTCCTATTGCTTTCCTTTGGTTAATATAGCAAGTAGCAGAATTTTCGTTAGAAGTAAGCAGTAGTATGAGTGATCGTAAGGTACGGCCGTATCGTTCGTAGCACTGTATTGTTAATCAAGGTGGCGTGTATGGAAGCGTATTTAGAAGGTAATTTCACGGTTGGTGAGCAGCAAATTCATTACGTAGAAGCAGGAAAACAAGGGCGGCAAATTGCGCTGCTTATTCACGGCTGGTCTAGCTCCTGGTATGCCACCTCCCCGCTTTTAGGCCAGCTGGCACAGCGCTTTCATGTTATTGCCATCGACCTGCCCGGTTATGGGCAATCCCCCCCGTTAGTAGAAACCACGACTATTCCCAAATATGTTGACCTGTTGGCTGGCCTCATCGGCCAGATTAGTGACGGCCCTGTGGTGTTGGTGGGGCATTCAATGGGTGGCATGATCAGTGTGTCGCTGGCCTTGAGCCATCCTGTTTTGGTGGAGCGCATGGTATTGCTGAGTCCCACGATAAGCGGCCGTTTGTCCACAGCCATCAACTTATTTATCAGCCCCATCACCATGTTGGAACGGTTTGGTCTTGGCAGCCTGGTCGTGACTTCTGCTGAACGCGCTTTTGTAGGGTTGACGGATCGGTTGATGCGCCCGGTTTCTTTTGCCGAGCGCACCGGCATCACTAAAGCGGATTACGAGCGGCTGCGCATGGATGCGCGGCGACCTGGCCAGGGGCGGGTGCGGGCTGAATGTTATCGGGCGATGCTGGACAATGATTTAAGCGGCCGTTTGGCAGCTATCGAAACGCCTTCCCTGGTGATCTGGGGTGCGGAAGACAACACTGTGCCCTTGCGCGATGCGGGCGTGGTGGCTGATGAATGGTCTGCCGCCGATTTGCGCATTCTGCCCAAGGCAGGGCATTGGCCCCAGTTTGAATCCCCCGACGTGACGCGCCGCATGGTAGCGGCTTTCCTGGGCCTGCCGCTGCACAGCAGTGCCCTTTTTAAGCCAGTAGAAGAAGATGAGCTGGCGCAGATTAATGAGATTGCCCAATTTTTGGTCAGCTCCGATGTGGGCAATGATTTAACATTACCGCAGCGGACACGTCTGGCGGCACAGTGCCAGGTGCGTGTTTTTGAGCCGGGCGACACAATTGCCGAGGCAACCGAGACTAGTGACGAACTATTTATTATTCAGAAAGGATATGTAGAAGTCTGGAAAGATCCAGAGAGTAATACGGGCGCTCATAACCACGAAAAAATCGAGCATGTGGCCAACCTTCGCGCCGGACAAATTACCGGCGAACTGGCGATGCTGGATCGGGGCGGGCGCAGTGCTGATCTGATTGCCGGTAGCGAAGGGGCTACTCTGCTGGTGCTGAGCCGCCAGCGGCTGATTGCCCTGGTAGAAGATGATTCGGAGCTGGGCGCGCGCTTTTTGTGGAATATGTCTATGGCAATGTCTAACCGGGTGCGCTTTGTTCTGTGGCAACTGAACCAGGAGCGCCGTCAGGGCGTAGCCGAGCAGGATGCTGCGTTTGGCAAGCTGCCAGTAAGAAGCTAACCAACACAAGAAACCGATCTGTTTTGGAACGCTGGCCTTGGTTTTGGGTCAACGTTTTTGTTGGGAGGGGGAGACGGCCGTATGTCACTTTTCCTTACCTGAATATCACCTCATATCTGTGACATTTGCCACCCGAATTTTTTCACTAATATCATTACACTTAAGCTTGACTTGGGAGAAATATAGTTCGCCAAAGGCACTTTGAAAACTCCTGAATTTTTAGGAATTTCCACACCAAACTAGCAATTGCTCAGGAGCGATGCCATGTTAACCACAAATGATTTAATGACAATCGATCCCGAAACTGTTACCCAGGAAATGCCGCTGCGTGAAGTCGTCACAGCTATGAACCGCGCGAACATCCGCCAGGTTTTGGTTGTCGATGGCAAGAAACTGGTTGGGATTGTGACAGACCGGGATGTGCGCCTGGTGGTTAACTCCCCGTTGACCACAGAAGAGCCTCTGGACCGCCTGGACCTGCTGAATGACTTTACGGCACAAGATTGTATGACGCCAAACCCACGGAGCGTTTCACCCGAAACGCCCATTCACAAGGTAGCTGAACTGTTGAGCATGTACAAGTTTGGTGCGCTGCCTGTGGTAAAAAATGATGAGTTGGTGGGCATTATCACCGTGACGGATTTACTGAACCAGATGGCACTGATGCCAGAAACAGAAAAATAATAACGCTTCTCCTGTTGAAAGCGTTTAACAAGAAACACCAGGCGTCCCCACGCCTGGTGTTTTCTTTTGGCTGGTGATCTGTGAGCGTTTGCTTAACGGTCATTTAGATCAGGCTGGTCATTCACGGATTACTCCTTACAATGGAATCATGTCTCTATTGAACTTTTTTGCTTCGGCACCGAAACCCATCCCTCAAACACCGCAATCTTTCATACTGCCCCTGGTAGAACCGGTTACTGTCACGCGCTCGGATGATGATTTTATTCATTTGCAGTGGCAAGAAGTGGCTGAGCGGACAGTTATTTTTGCGGGTAGCAATCCGTATAAGTTAGCTGAGATGGCACCGGTGGTCACGGTCGGGAGCGCGCGAGAAGCGCTGGTGGCGGGCTTGAATACGGCCGTTCGTCATTATTTTCGCCTAGAGTTCCGGGGTGGGGCGTGGGACGGCCGTTCGCTGATGGTGGCCGAACGCGTGCTGCCGCTGCAAAAAGGGGTCAATTTGCGGGATGCCGGAGGTTACCACACCAAAGATGGCCAGATGGTTCGCTGGGGACAGCTGTACCGCTCTGGCAGTTTGTCCCGGTTGTCCCAGGCTGATTTGGTCTACTTGAAGCGGCTGGGGATTAAGCTGGTCAGCGATTTGCGCACGATGGATGAGCGTCAGAAGCAGCCAGATCGTTTGCCTGATGTGCCGGGATTGGTGGAACGGCCGTTGCCCATGGAAAGCGTGGATCGCTGGGAACGGCTACGTGGTGCTTTTACCGTCTTCTTCCGCAAGGGACGCATTGATGATTTTTTGCTTAAAGGCTACAAGCGGGTGATGATTGATGGGAATGCCCACGTCATTGGCGAGCTTTTTCAGCGATTGGCCGACCCCGATCAACTGCCCGCGCTCATTCACTGCACCGCAGGCAAAGATCGCACCGGACTAGTTGTGGCTATGCTGCTGCTAACGTTGGGCGTGCCGGAAGAAACTGTGCTAGCCGACTACACCTTGAGTAATTTGTTTTATGCCCATTTTCGCAAAGCCATTGCCGCTGATCTAAAACAGGTAGCCCCCTGGGGTGTCTCCGTGGATGATTTGCAAGATTTATTTTTGGTGAAGGCCAAAACACTGCAAGGCGCGTTGGACCACTTGCGGCAAACATATGGCTCGCTGGACAGCTACTTGCGCAATCAGGCAGGCGTGTCTGACGAAACGATTGCCCAACTGCGGCAAAATTGGCTGATAGATAGCTGATATGATTTTTAAAACATCATGTGATTTGTATGGAAGAAACAAACTGGAATGTACTCCAAATCTTACCTGAAGCAATTGTTATCGTTGATCATGAGCATAATATTCAATTTATGAATTCAGCGGCGATTGCGCTTTTTGGAGTTTTTGATGTTGGGGACTTCACTAGCAAACCGCTCTCAACTTTATCTGGTGGCGCGGGTCTAATGACTTATGAAAAACGAGTTGAGTTTGTTAATCAGATAAACAAGTCGGCACTTAACAAAGTTTCTAATCCTGAGCCAGACGATGAGCAAAGGTGGATTGGTGGGCCGGAAGGTAAGCAGTTCTATTTCTTAGCCATACCATTTCGTTTTGCTGACCATTCAAAAACCGGTTTTGTCATTCGGATCAATGACTTGACCAATGAGCGAAAAGCAATCAGTTACTTGACTAATTTGCCTTCAGAAATGGCTTCGCCTTTAGAAAGCATCCGAGGTTATGTGGAATTACTCCAGTTAGAGCGTTTTTCTCACAACTTAACAGAGGAACAGCGTGGATTTGTCGCGTACATAAAGAATGGCTGCCAAAAGCTTCTTGAATTACGAAGAGATATTATTGATTTCAATAATCGAGTCCATACTGAAGATGAAAGTCAAATCTGATTGAACCACCCAGACAAACTTATCCATGTTCCATATTACCATCATCTCCACTTACGATTTAGGCCACCAGCCGTTTGGGCTGGCGTCGCCGGCTGCGTGGTTGGCAGAGGCGGGGGCGGAGGTGACGTGTGTGGATGTGTCGTTACGGCCGTTCCAACCCAAAATCGTACAAAACGCCAACCTCATCGCCTTTTACCTGCCCATGCACACTGCCACCCGGCTGGCTGTGGGACTCATCAAGCGGGTGCAGCGGATTAACCCGGAGGCGCACATTTGTGCCTACGGCCTGTATGCGCCTGTCAACGAAGCGTATTTGCGCCAGCTTGGTGTGCAAACCATTTTGGGCGGCGAATTTGAACAGGGATTGGTCGATCTGGCAGTGGCTCTGCGCGATGGTGCGCCCCTGCCTAACCTGCCTTCGGTTTCGCTCATGCGGCAGCAGTTTAAACGGCCGTCTCGCCAAACCTTGCCCCCACTCACCGAATACGCCTACCTGGAGACGCCCACTGGACGGCGCATTGTCGGCTACACAGAAGCGTCGCGGGGCTGTAAACATTTGTGTCGCCATTGCCCGATTGTGCCGGTGTATAAC
>JBNKLQ010000203.1:0-11409 GCA_050292445.1 Promineifilaceae bacterium (SeqCode)
CATTGCCGAGCGCGACGCAGAATACATCAAGGATTTGGCAGTTAAGCAAGCCGAAGCCGGGTCCAACTGGCTGGACGTCAACGCCGGAACCCACCCCGACAAAGAGCCGAACGATTTGATCTGGCTCATCGAGAACATTCAGTCGGTTGTGGAAACACCCCTGAGTTTGGATAGTGCCAATCCGGCCGCCTTAAACGTGGCTATCAAAGCTGTCAACAAAACCCCCATGATAAATTCCATCAGCGGTGAACCGGATCGGTTGGAGAAAATCTTGCCCATCGTTGCTGAACATGGCTGTGAAGTGATTGCCCTGGCGATGGACGACAAAAAAATTCCTGAAACCACCGAAAAACGGTTGGAAATTATCGACAAAGTGATGGCTGCCACCCGTGCCGCTGGCGTACCGGATGACAAAGTGTATGTTGATCCCTTGGTCATGACGATAGCCACCGCCAACCAGAGTGCCGTCATCGCTTACGAAACCATCCGCGCCGTACACGAGCAATATCCAGATGTCCATTTCACGATGGGGCTGAGCAACATCTCTTTTGGCCTGCCGGCACGCAAACAAATCAATCGCGCCTTTCTCACCCTGGCGATGCACAATGGATTAGACAGCGCCATTTTGGACCCATTGGACAAAGAACTGATGGCTGCCATTGTGACAACCAACCTGCTGTTGGGACGGGATAAACATTGTTTGAACTATATACGAGCCTCTCGAAAAGGCTTGTTTGAATAAAAAGTTGTTTAGAGGATAGACCGAAAAAGGAGTTAGTTATGTCACAAGATTTAATCAATGCGATTACCGAAATGCGAGAAGAGGATGCGCTGAAGCTCACCAATGAACTGCTTGATGCCGGTACATCCCCGCTGGAGGTTTTGGACGCCTACCGCGCAGCGATGGATGTGATCGGCAAGCGGTTTGAGGAGGGCGAAGCGTTCATTCCCGAGCTGATTTTGGCGGGCGAAATGATGACGGCCGCTTCCGACATCATCAAACCCCGGTTAGCCCAGGAAGCGACGGCCGAAAAGTTAGGCAAAATTGTCCTGGGTACGGTCGAAGGTGACATCCACGACATTGCCAAAGACATCGTTGCTTTCATGCTCGACCTGAATGGGTTTGAAGTTACCGACCTTGGTGTGGATGTGCCAGCGGCTAAATTCGTGGACGCAGTTAAGGAAACGGGAGCCACCGTTGTTGGTTTGAGTGGTTTCCTGACCCTGGCCTTTGACCCGATGAAAGATACCGTCGCGGCGCTGCGGGACGCCGATTTGGGTGTCAAGATCATGATTGGCGGCGGCCAGATTGATGAGCAGATTCGAGAATATACGAAGGCAGATGCATACGGCCGTGACGCCATGGCCGCCGTTGCTTTGGCCAAAGAATGGGTAAAGGAGTGAGAGATGTTTGTAAGACCTGATAATTGGAACGAGTTATCCCCCCTTGAACGGCGCAAAGTGCGCCTGGACACCTGGCAGAATGCCCCGGTGGAGTTTGTCAGTCCGGAAGCGGAAGCAAATTACAAAGAGCGTATCGGACGCCTGCGCAAAATCTACGATATGGAGCCGCACGATCGCCCTATTGCCGATCCTTTCATGGGCGCGAATGAATATATCGTGCGCCGCAAAGGGATTAACGGCAAGGACATGTGTTATAACCATGAAAAATTGCGCGAACCCCTCCTTGAATTCCATAACGAATTCCAACCCGATACATCTGCGATGCCGCTGCCTTATCCCGGTAAAGTCATGGATATGCTGGATTACCAAACCTATATTTGGGGTGGGCAAAAGCTGCCCGATAATCTGACGATCCAAGCGGTTGAAGGCGAACACATGACGGGCGACGAGTATCTGGAGTTTGCTGCTGACCCGACGAACTTCTGGTTGAAAAAATATTTACCCCGTGTGATGCCGACGCTGGCACCGCTGGCAATGCTCACAGAATTCCCGCGTGTCTCCGAAAATGTGGATCTCATTGACATGATGCTGCCCTTTGGGCTGCCGCCTTTCCAGGAAATGTTGAAAACCATGATGGAAGCCGGCAATGAATTGATGAAGATGTTGGGGATTGTGGGGCAGACAGCAGGGATGATCGCCGCCTCCGGCTTCCCCGGTATGGGTTTGAATATTGTCAAAACCCCCTTTGATTATCTGGGCGATACCCTACGCGGTACCAAGGGCATTCTGATGGATATGTACCGCCGCCCGAAGGAGCTGCTGGCTGCTTGCGAAGCGTATGTGCCTGTCCTAATTAACGCTACTATCAACGCCAGCGACCGGAACAGCGCCCCCGCAGCGCTGTATGTGCTGCACAAAGGTGCAGATGCGTTCATGTCACAGAAACAATTTGAGACGTTTTACTGGCCGACCTGGAAGCAGGTTATGCTGGCACTGTACGAAGAAGGCATCACCAGCTACCTGTTCATTGAAGGCTCATACAATAATCGGTTGCAAAATCTAGCTGAAATGCCGGAGAAATCACTGGTGTGTCACTTTGACCAGACCAAAATGGAGCCAGTCAAGGAAATGCTGAGCGACAAATTCATCATTGCTGGGAATGTGCCTGCCTCCTTGATGGCAACGGGCACAACTGATGAAGTGCGTGCCTATTGTGCTGATCTGATGAATTTGTTTGGAGATACCCCAGGTTACATTCTGACGCATGGCTGTTACTTTGAAAATACCACCGACGAAAAGATGCGTGCTTTCATTGATGCGGTTAAGAATTAGCTGTCTGGTATGAGAGGTGCGACGCACTTCAAAAGTGCGTCGCACCTGTAGACAAGTCTGTGAATTTATGAATCAAACTACGCTTAGGCAAACGGACAAGGGTGGGGAAACGGCCGTAATTCACCAATACGCCTGGGTCATTCTGTTTGCTGTTTTCATTGCCAGCGTGGCCGCTCCACTCAATCAGAATAAAGTCCCGCCTTTAATGCCGGTTCTCATGGATGCTTTCAATATCACCCTGAGCCAGGCGGGTTTGCTGATGTCTGTTTTCAGCATCACTGGTTTGATTTTAGCCTTGCCTGCTGGATTCATCATCCAGCGTTTTGGGCCAAAAGTGACCGGACTGGTTGCGGTGGGCAGCCTGGCTTTAGGTGCTGCCCTGGGTGCAGTTGCCAACAGTATGGTCTTTCTGCTCACCAGTCGCGTCATCGAAGGGGTCGGCATGGGCTTGATTGCCGTGGTGGCCCCGGCCATCATCGCCATCTGGTTTCCCCGGCAGAAGCAAGGCATTCCAATGGGGATTTGGGCCACCTGGGTGCCGGTGGGCAGCGTACTGATGCTGCTCTTAGCCCCACGCATGAGCGACGCCCTGGGCTGGCAGTCAGTCTGGTGGTTTGGTGTGGCATTTGCCCTGGTGGCCCTGCTGCTTTTTGGTTTCTTGCTGCGACTGCCCCCTGCATTGGCGGAAGAAATGCCTGATATTGCACCCCCGATACCCAGCTTTGGTCAGGCACTGGCCAATCGAGACATTTGGCTCATTGCTCTGGCCTTTGGCTGTTTCAACTTTGTGTTTATGCCGCTGGTTACTTACTACCCTACGTTTTTATCTCAAGTTTTAGGGTACTCACTGGCTGATGCCTCAACAATTGCCAGCGTGTCAACTGTCACCGTGCTTGTATCGGCACCGCTAGCTGGTTGGCTTTCAGATCGCATTGGTTCCCGTAAACTGGTGATGACCGTTCCCTTTTTGCTGGTGGCCATCATGATGATTTTTCCTTTTCGGGTCAGTGGTTGGCAAATCTATGCCTATCTGATGCTGCTTGGGCTGGTTGCCGGGGCGGTGCCCACAGCCACTTTTGCGGCTGCGCCAGAGGTAATGAAGGTGCCACAATTGGCTGGATTGGGATTAGCGGTGGTAATGGTGGGGCAAAATCTAGGCATGTTTGTTGCCCCGGTCGTATTTGGCGCACTGGTTGAAGCCAGCGGTTGGGTTGTGGCTGGTTACTGGTTAATTCCTTTTGCGCTGCTTGGTTTTGGGGCGGGATGGCTGGTGAAGGTACGCTAACTCGCTGAAGCGTTTGATGTGTCAGCAGCGAGGTATTGGTCACCAGTTAAGCTTTGGGGAAAGTCTGCTTGGGAACCTCCGTTTTTTGCCAATTCTTAACAATTGGTTAACCGCATTTTTGACACTTTATGGTAAAATGCGCCCGAATTTGGCTATTATATTGTGAAAAAATTAGCCAATGAGCATTTTAAAAAGCGTCTTATTTACAGGTTTTACGTAGCCTCCCGCAGGTTTGACTCCAAGCAATGGTTCCAGATGGAACCTGCGGGAGGACGATTGTTATAGGAGAAGAACATGGTTGCAGTCCTGCTCTTGAATGCAAGCTACGAACCCCTGGCAGTGATTCCTAAACGGCGGGCGTTATCTTTGCTGCTGCGTGAAGTGGTTGACGCGGCAACGGAGGAAGTGGTGGCGCTATCTGGTGCCGCTTCGACGCTGGAAATACCGACAGTATTACGTTTGCGGCGGTATGTGAATGTGCCTAAACGGGGCGCTTCCTGGAGCCGTCGGGCGGTGATGCGCCGGGATAGCTTCACCTGCATTTATTGCGGTGTGCAGCCTGGCAGTCGGCAGAACGGCCGTATCTTGCGCCATGTTGATTTCTCTGTAGACCATATTGTGCCTAAAAGCCGCAACGGCCGTAATACCTGGACCAATACCGCTTGCTCCTGCTCCTCCTGTAATAATCGCAAAGGGAACCGGCTGCCTCACGAAGCGGGGATGCACATGCTGTGGGAACCCAAGACGCCCCGTGTTGATTACCTGGTAGCCTCCGGTAACATCCCTGAAGCGTGGAAAATTTATCTCCAGATGTAGGTAATCGGCAAAGCATGGTTGAACAAATCCCAAAGCGATTTGGCCGATTGCTTGCGTGACATTTATCAAAGGTGCCTGTGCTATTCTTCACTGTTGAGAAACGGCCGTAACCCCTACACTGAACCATAGATTGAGTAGCTTTTTGGATTCAGAAAAGAAGGAAGTGAATCATGGCAGAAGTTGAATGGATTAAACTGGGCACCAAAAATTGCAAGTTTGTTGACGGCGAAGTTGAACTGTTTGAGAAGCGCGTTTATCCCGTTGGTCTGATGAACAAGGGTGGCGAAGAGTATCGTGTGCTGGCCCGCAAATGTTCTGCCGGTTACCAATGCACCCATATGGAAGAGCCTTGCCAATGGGTCGATGATGAGGGAGACGGCCGTTTATACAACCATTAAATTGCTCTTTTCAGCAAAAAAGTAACATTTCAGGCGACCTGACCCATTGGCAGGTCGCTTTTTTGTTGGGAGAAATGACATCAACCTGCCTGGGATTTATGAGAAATTAGACCCATTGTGGCAAAACTGATGACAATCGTTTCCAAGTATGGTATCCTAGCCACCGTGATTAAATAAGAAAGTAACTTTTGCCAACCCTACCTGATTACAACTTTAGAGCCAAAGCCCTAGTTTGAAACAGTTTAGGAAACACCCATCTTCAAGGAAACTTGAGATTTTTTGGCGTATTGCGTCAAGTTGCCTTGAACGGGAAAAATAAAATTCAGGCGCAGACCGAATTTTAAAGAGGTTGCGCTTATCTCGATTAAAAATCTATCTTAAAAATGTTGCAGAACATACCGAGACATCTGGGATTGTAAATTTATCTCTCTCGCAACTCTGTGTGCTCTGTGGCAAAAAAGGATAGAAACAAACATAGTAAAGTTGCCCCCACTATTCGGGCAACAAAGGAAATAAACGAAAGTAGATTTATGAGTAAAAATTTGAAAATTATTCCTCTGGGCGGCCTGGGGGAAATTGGCAAAAACATGACAGTGTTGGAATACGGCCGTAACCAAATCATCATTGACTGTGGGGTTATGTTCCCCGAAAACGACATGTATGGCATTGACCTGGTCTTACCAAATTTCGATTACGTGATCGAGAACCAGGATACGTTACGCGGCATTGTGCTGACGCATGGTCACATGGACCACATTGGTGGTCTGCCCTACTTGCTCAAGCAGGTGAACGCACCCGTTTATGGCACCGACCTGACGTTGGGCATGGTAGAAAGCAAGCTGGAAGAAGCTGGTATCCGTGAACAGATCACGCTGGAAAAGATTGATGACACACAAACGCTGCACCTCGGCCCGTTCCGGGTGAGCCCGTTTGCGGTGGCTCACTCCATTCCCGCTTCGGTGGGCCTGGTGATTGATTCACCGTCTGGGGCCATCGTGCATACGGGCGATTATAAATTAGATGAAACGCCCGCTGGTGGTCGTACCACTGACCTGAAACGCTTGAAAGAGCTAACGCCCAACGGCGTTCTGGCTTTGTTGGCCGACAGCACCAATGCTGACCGTCCTGGGCGTACGCCAACCGAGCAGCTGGTGACGGATGCGCTGGATGAACTGTTTGCCGAGGCAAACGGCCGTCGCATTATCATCGCCACGTTCTCATCTGTGTTGGCTCGTTTACAAGAAATTGTGAACCTGGCCCAGAAACACGGCCGTAAAGTGGCGCTGACCGGGCGCAGCTTGAAGCAAAACGTGGAGCTGGCCCGCGAATTGGGCTATCTCAAGATTCCCAAGAAGCTGCTGGTAGATATTCGATCCAATACGCCAGAAAGCGAGCTGGTGATTTTATCTACTGGGTCGCAGGGTGAACCGCGCTCGGCGCTGAATCGCATGGCCAAGGGCCAGCACCGCGAAGTGCAGGTCCACGATGGCGATACAATTATCATTTCTGGTGGCACCATTCCCGGCAATGAGGAAGACGTCGGCCGGATGCTGAACAATCTGTTTAGCCGAGGGGCCAACGTGGTTTATGGACCACTGGCCACCGTGCACGTTTCCGGGCACGGCAGCCGCGAAGATATGCGCATCATGCTAGAAACGGTCAAACCGCGCTTTCTGATTCCGGTACATGGCGAAACCCGCCATCAGCATTTGCATTCCCAACTGGCGCAGAAGAGCGGCGTGGCGGCTCAGAACATTTTCATTCTGGAAAATGGGTCCGCCTGGGTCAGTGACGGTGAAAAAGCTTGGCTGGAAGAATCTGTACCGGCCAACGACGTGTACGTTGATGGCTCACTGATTGGCGAAATTAGTGATATTGTGGTGCGCGACCGGGAACGGTTATCGCAGGATGGCTTTGTGCTGGTGTACGTGCCGCTGAACAAGAAGCGTAAGCTGGCTGGCGAAGTCCAGCTCATTAGCCGAGGCTTCTTGCGCATGGATGCTTCCCAGGATTTGATGGATGAGGCGAAGCGGAATTTGAAGCGGGCCTTGAAGAAGAACGGCCGTTCCCATGACGACACCATTCGGGAAACGCTGCAAAACTTCTTCTACCGCCAAACCCAGTCCCGCCCAGTAATTTTGCCCCACATCGTACGCGTGTAAAATCAGATTACAAAAGTCTGCCAGACTTTTGTAATCTTAGTTGACGAGAACGGCCGTATCGATTCATTTCGATACGGCCGTTTTTTTGTAGCCGCAGATTCTTTCTGCGCTCCCCGTTCGCAGAAAGAGTCTGCGGCTACGGGGGCGTTTTGGACGTGACCTGCTACAATATTTGTGGAGTAGAGAAACGAAAGGATTTGTGTAGCGATGAATGCAAGAAAATTTGCTCGATTGGGTGTGCCTCAGGGAGAAGCGATGCGGCTGGCGGGAACGGCCGTACGCGAGGCCCGCGCTTTTGGCATTCCTAAACGCGATATTCCTGATTTGATTACGGCCGTTGTCGAAAATCCATCCGACTATTTGCAAGACGATCTGTTTGGTGAGTTGGCGGCCGCTATTTTAAGCCACGAGGAGGGGCAGCCTCGCTTCAAACCGCGCGACAAACCGGCCCCGTTCCAGATTTGGGGCGACAACCTCGACGAAAATTCCGTGAACCAGATGAAAAACGCGGCCCAACTGCCCGTTTCCGTGCGCGGGGCGCTGATGCCCGACGCCCATCTGGGCTATGGGCTGCCCATCGGCGGCGTGCTGGCGGTGCGCAATGCCGTCATTCCCTACGCCGTGGGCGTAGACATCGCTTGCCGCATGAAGCTGAGCGTGTTGGACATGCCACTGTACACGCTGCGCGGCGAGCAAAAACGGCTGGCCAACGCCATCGAATACGAAACGCGCTTTGGCATCGGGGCCAACTTCCGCAAAGGCGAACGGCGCGATCATCCGGTGATGGAGGAAGATTGGCGGGTTACGGCCGTTACCAACCGCCTGCGTGATAAAGCGTGGCGGCAGTTGGGCACCAGCGGCAGCGGTAACCATTTTGTGGAGTTTGGCGTCCTCACGGTGCTGAATGCGGAGCTGGGGCTGCCTGCCGGGGAATACCTGGCGCTGCTCAGCCACAGCGGCAGTCGCGGTGCCGGGGCCACCGTGGCCGACCATTACAGCAAGCTGGCCATGGACCTGCATCCTGAACTGCCCAAAGAGCTGCGCCATCTGGCCTGGCTGGATTTGGACAGCGATGCCGGGCGCGAATATTGGGCTGCCATGCAGCTGATGGGCCAATACGCTGCCGCCAACCACGCCTGCATCCACCAGCACGTGGTCAAAGCGCTGGGGGCGAAGGTGCTGCTGGATGTGGAAAACCATCACAACTTTGCTTGGAAAGAAGAACACGACGGCGAAACGGTCATTGTGCACCGCAAAGGAGCCACGCCAGCCGGTGCGGGTGTGTTGGGCATTATTCCTGGCTCGATGGGTGCGCCCGGTTTTGTGGTGCGCGGCAAAGGCAATGAAGCAGCGCTCAGTTCGGCGGCGCACGGGGCCGGACGGCGCATGAGCCGCAAGCAGGCCAAAAAATCCTTCACCTGGTCCGAGGTGAAGAAGTTTTTGCGCGAGCGGGACGTGACGCTGCTCTCTGCCGGGCTGGACGAGGTGCCGATGGCCTACAAGGACATCCATGAAGTGATGGCGGCGCAGGCGGATCTGGTAGAAAAGTTAGCCCGTTTTGATCCCAAGCTGGTGAAAATGGCTCCAGCGGGGGAAAGACCAGAGGACTAGATAATTGTAAATGGTGAATGGTTAATTTTTAATTGTTAGTGAGGGTGTTGTGCTGCGACGATTTTTTGGGTTGATACGACCGTCTACCGCTAACCCACTACCATCTGTGCCACCGGTGCAGCCAAAGGTGCTGCTGGTGATCCACAATCCGCGCGTGCCGTCTTACGGCGGGCGGCGCTTGCATGAAGTAATGCGCTGGCAAAACCCGGATGAGCTGACGGCGCAATACATTTATGATGTGAACGTCGCCAGCTTTGGTTACGTCAATTACGAAATTGCCGAACGCATTGAGGTGGATGGCTTCCCGGTGAAGGAAGATGGTTTTGCCTATGATCCGGAAACGTACGTGCAGCGTTTTGTGACGCGGACCGGCTTTCACCAACCAGATGCAGTTGATTACGGCCGTATCCTCTACGAGTTCAACATTATTCCCAAAATTAACGCAGGCACCATCGACGAAGTGTGGCTGATGGCCTTTCCCTACGCCGGTTATTATGAGTCGCGCATGGTGGGCCAGGACGCCTTTTGGTGCAACGCGCCACCGCTCATCGAGCCGCAGGCTCAGCGCCGCTTTGTGGTGATGGGCTTTAGCTTTGAGCGCGGACCGGGCGAAATGTTGGAAAATTTGGGGCATCGCACCGAATCGATCATGAGCCATGTGTATCGCCGCCAGCGCGGAGAGGCCAATTTGTGGGAGCGGTTTATCCGTCATGAAAAAACCCACCCAGGGCAGGCAGAATGTGGCAACGTGCATTTTGCCCCCAACAGCGAGCGCGACTACGATTGGGGCAACCGGCGCACCGTGCCCAGCCGCTGCCACACCTGGCTCAACTTCCCCGATCTCAGCGGCGAGCCGCAGCCGGTGAACTGCCGCGAGTGGGGCAATGGGGATATTCGCCAGCATCACTTGTGGTGGTTGGGTCATCTACCCCACGTGGCGGGCCAGACGCGCGGTATTGCCCATAATTGGTGGCAATACATCATTACTCCAAACTATGTTCAATAAGCTGAAAAAAAGTGTGAGGGGAACGGCCGTTGTTGCCGCCATCGGCTATCTGTTGCTGGTTCTGCTGCTAACCTACCCCGCGATTTTCCATCTGCAAGACCGCCTCATTGGCAACAATATCGACAACTGGATTTATTACTGGAACAACTGGTGGATTGGCCGGGCCATTGCCGACGGTCACAGCTGGTTTGCCACAGACGTGATCTTTTTCCCGCAGGGCACCTCGCTGCTGGCCCATTCCCATTCGTTGTTAAGCTCCCTCCTGGCCTGGCTGTTGGAACCGCTGGCTGGCCCGGTAGCCGCCTTTAATTTGGTGTGGTTGTGGGGGCTGTGGTTGGGTGCCTGGGGCATGTTTTTGTTGGCGCGGGAATTGACCAAACAACCAGTGGCGGTGTTTTTTGCCGGGTTTGTTTTTGCTTTTGCCCCGTACCATCTTACTCAATATTTGGCGCATATGCACCTGGGTACGATTCATTGGTGGCCCTTTTATATCCTCTTTTTGTGGCGCAGCTTGCACCAACCGGGTTGGCGCAGCGCGGTGCTGGCTGGCGTTTTCCTGGCGCTGGCGTTTTGGTCGGGCGTGCAACAGGCGGTGTTTTTGGGGTTGTGGACGGCCGTTTTCCTGCTGTGGTGGGGTTGGACGAACCGCCCGGTGGCCTGGCGGCAAACCAGCCGCCAACTATTGCTGCTCGGCGCTGCTTTTTTTGTCCTAAGCCTGCCTGTTGTCTGGCCCATTCTCAATAATCTAAGCGAACTGGTGGGAACGGCCGCTGAGGTTGACGAGAGCATCATCAAACAAACGGATTTGTTAGCCTACGTGGTGCCTCCCACTTACCAGCCGCTGTGGGGCGAGCAGATGGTGCCCATTTACCAGACGTTCCGGGTGAACTAGGCGTTTATGCCCTACCTGGGCCTGGGAGTGCTGCTGCTGTGTTTGTTGGCGCTGTGGCGGCAGTGGCGCGAGGCTCGCTTTTGGCTGTGGAGCGGCCTGGTGTGGCTGGTGTTGGCCGCAGGCAGCCAGCTGCGTTTTAATGGCACCGTCTACGAATCTATCCAGCTGCCGTATAACCTGATCAAATCAATTTTTCCTATTTCGACGGTTCGCACGCCGGAGCGGTTTAATTTGCTCCTGGTGGTGTCGCTGGCTGTTTTGGTGGGCTGGGCCGTGGCCTGGCTGTGGCAGCAGCGCTGGGGGCGCTGGCTGCTGCCGCTGGTGGGCCTTGTGCTGCTGCTTGATTATTTGCCAACGCCGCTGCTGATGTGGGAACTGCCATCCAGTTCCCCGTATCTGGAAGCGTTTGCCCAGATTGAGCCTGAGGCAGGTGTGGTGAATGTGCCCATGGGCTATGATCTGGCCAAGCTGCTGCTTTATTACCAGACGCTGCATGGGCATCC
>JBNKLQ010000204.1:0-11318 GCA_050292445.1 Promineifilaceae bacterium (SeqCode)
GTTTGTAACAATCTAGGTGCAACGCACTTGCCTTGATGTGAGGCACAACAAAACTCGCACTGAAGTGCGCCGCACCTCTGACCTACTGATTACCGAAAAAATGGGAGAAAAATAGAATGAATCAAATTCGCGTAGTGCGGTCGTTTATCGAGGCCGAGGCTTTGGCTGACCTGATTGCCGCTGATTACAGTCTGGAAGGGCCAGTGCGTTGCCAAATGTTTAGCAAAATGGTGCGTACCCAAGATAATGACCATTATTTAGTCACCACCGGTAGCGGGGATAAGTTTGTGGTGCGTGTTTACCAACTGGGTACCCGGTTGGCGCGCCAGGAATCTGATTATTTATACGAGGTTGATTGGCTCAACTTTTTGCACAACGCAGGTTTGCCCATCTCTTATCCCATTCCCCGCGCCGATGGTGGATTGTTGAGCAGCCTCAATGCGCCGGAAGGAGTTCGTTATTACGCTTTGTTTAGCCTGGCCCCAGGTCGGCCCATGTCTATTCAAAATGAAGAACAACTGTTTGTAACAGGCCGGGAAATGGCGCGCATTCATTTAGCTTCCAATGACTATGAAAAGGCATACGAGCGTCAGCCAATTAATCTTGAGTTCCTGGTAGACAAGCCAATCGAGCGCATTAAGCAATATTGGGATGAAGATAGGGCGGACGATCTGGAAATCTTGATGATTTCGGCTGAAGAGGCCAAAGAGGAGATCGAAGATTTAATTGCTAATGATGAATACACGCCAGATGGTTGGGGGCCGATTGGCGGGGATTTTCATAGTGGTAGTGTTTTCTTCACGGGGGATAATCAGCCCACCTTTTTCAATTTCGATTGGTGTGGCCCCGGCTGGCGCGCTTACGACATTGCTGTTTTCTTGTTTAACACAAACCTTATTCACAACAGTTCGGCTGATTTGTCTGAGGCATTTTTTGCTGGGTACTATTCGCAGCGGCAGCTTTCTCGCAATGAACATGCCGCCATTGCGCCTTTCCTAACGATTCGCCGCATCTGGCAAACGGGCCTGTTCTCCATGAATGATGGTCTGGTGGGGCACACGTTTATTGCTCCCGCGCATAATTAGCCAGCATCGTACTAAAATTGAATACAGCGTACAAGAAGTGTCAAAGATTTCGCAGATTAAACAGATTTCTTATCCTTTTAATCTGCGAAATCTTTGATGAAAATCGTTAACATGAATTAGGTTTTTGTGATTTGCTCAATTTTAATTGCCAACCGGGGGGAGATTGCTTGTCGCATTGTGCGGAGTTGTCGGCGGTTGGGTGTTCGCGCTGTGGCGGTTTACTCAGAAGCTGATGCGGCGGCAAAACATGTGCAGTTGGCGGATACGGCCGTTCTCATCCGCCCCTCTCCCGCCACAGACTCCTACCTCAACCAAACTTCCATTTTAGACGCCGCACGCCAAACTGATGTGGACGCCATTCATCCTGGCTATGGTTTCTTGGCCGAAAATGCCGCTTTTGCCCGCGCCTGTGCCGAAGCGGGTTTCACCTTCATTGGCCCCAACCCGGAAGCGATTGAGCTGATGGGCCACAAACGCGCCGCAAAAGAATTGGTGGCCCAGGCGGGCGTGCCGGTGCTGCCGTGGTATGGTGGGGCGGATCAGTCAGACGGCCGTTTCCAAACCGAAGGTGAAAAAATGGGCGTACCCTTGCTGGTGAAAGCCGCTGCAGGCGGTGGCGGAAAGGGGATGCGGCTGGTCACGGAGTTGGCTAAGCTGCCAGAAGCGTTGGCCGCCGCTCGTCGTGAGGCGGCACAGGCGTTTGGCTCTGATGAACTGCTGCTGGAGCGCGCGCTGTTGCAGCCGCGTCATGTGGAAATTCAGGTGTTTGGCGACCAGTATGGCAATATCATTCATCTGGGCGAGCGGGATTGCTCCATCCAGCGGCGGCACCAGAAGGTGATCGAGGAGTCGCCGTCGCCGGTATTAACGTCAGAATTGAGAATGCGTATGGGAGAAACGGCCGTTGCCGCTGCCCGTGCTGTGAACTACGACAATGCCGGAACGGTTGAATTTTTGCTAGACGCCAGTGGTGACTTCTACTTTTTGGAGATGAACACGCGGCTCCAGGTGGAACATCCCGTTACGGAAATGGTGACCGGATTGGATTTGGTGGCCTGGCAAATCGGCATAGTGGCAGGTGAACCGCTGCCGTTGGCCCAAGATGAGGTCATGCTTGCTGGCCACGCCATTGAGGCGCGACTGTATGCCGAAAATCCGGCCAACGCCTTTTTGCCGGTGACTGGCCCGGTGTTGCTGTGGCGCGCACCTACAGGTGAGGGCGTACGGGTGGATGACGGCATCCAAACCGGGGATGACGTGTCGGTCTATTACGATCCGATGCTGGCTAAGATTATTGCGCATGGGCCCGACCGAAAAACGGCCGTTCAACGGTTGGCGCGAGCTTTGGAGACGGCCGTTCTGCTGGGATTTACCCACAATTTGCCTTATCTGCACGACATTGTACGCTATCCCGATTTTGTGGCTGGCAAATACAACACACACTTTTTAGAAGATAAATTGGCCGCTTGGCAGCCCGCGACTGGCGATGTAAGTTTGGCCCTGATTGGCGCGGCGCTGGCCCAATTTTATCGTTGGCCGCAGCTGCCCGAAAATAGCGGCTATTGGCGTAACAATCCAAATGGCCCCATTCGCAGCCAGTTTGTGGTGGGGAATGAGGCGGTCGCCGTTATGTTTGCACCAGTTCGTTTCCAAACCAATCAATTTAACATAACGATTGGTGATGGGGTATTTGCGGTGAATTGCGGGCCGCAGGCTGGCCCAGATTGGACGGTGGTGGTGAACGGCCGTTCCCACAAGCTACTCATCGTGCCCAATGGAGAAGAGTGGTGGGTGCAGACGGAACTGGGTGTGGTTTGTGCCACTGCTTTGCCGCGACTGCCACGGAAAACGGCCGTGTCTGCTACGGCTGGTTCGCTGCGTGCCCCCATGCCTGGCTCAGTTCTAGCCGTGCTGGTAACCCAGGGGCAATCTGTGGCTGAGGGCGAACCGCTGCTGAAACTGGAAGCGATGAAAATGGAGCATACTATTCGCGCGCCAGCAGCCGGCACGGTAGCGGAAATTTTTTTTGCGCCGGGCGACTCTGTTCCGGCCGATGCCCAATTGCTCCGTTTAGAATTTACTGATTGACAATTTAATGAGGCATGGCAAAATTTAGCGAAGGTCCAAATTTGTTGGGCAAGAAACCTGACAGGTTTCCAAAATCTCATGAAAACTGGAAACTTTTGGTTGACGAGACATCTTTATTAGCCAGGTTCTAAATAAACCTGTCAGGTTTGGACTTTCGCAAAACCGGTGATTGTATGCAAGCAATTGTCATCTCCGAAAACGGTGAGGAACGGGAGTTCCTGAGTTATGTTTTACGCCATGCGGGTCTGGCTGTTGCCCGTACGGCCACGGTGAAGCTGGTGATGAGCTCGCTGCTCAAGCAGCCGGTGGATCTTATTTTGCTTTCTGCCAAGGGGCACACGGCCGTTACCGATGATGTATTAGCCATTCGGACCACGTCCCAAGCCCCCCTGCTGCTGCTGCACGACGCCATGACGGAAGACGATACGTGTGAGCTGCTGGATGCGGGCGTGGATTTGATTTTGGAACGGCCGTATTCCCCCCGAATTTTGGCCCGCTACGTCACCATGTTTTTGCGCCGCGCTGGTTCTGTGCCCGTCTCTATTCTTACCGCTATTCAAACCAAAGACATTCAATTAGACCCTGGAACCCGCACCGTCACGCTGGTCGATCAATCACCACAACAGCTTACGCCGTTAGAATTTCGCTTGCTATATGTGCTCATGACCAACGCGGATCAGGTCATACCTATTGACGTGATTATTGAGCGTGTTTGGGGCTACAACGGTGAAGGCAACCGCGAGTTGGTGCGTGGCCTGGTACGCCGCCTGCGCCGCAAAATTGAACCAGACCCCCACCAAACTCAGTTCATTCATAATCACCCCGGCGTGGGTTACCGTTTCTCCGTTTAACCTTGTCCTTCCCCTCTGGATAACCTCTGTGGCTAATCATTTAAAATAATCCGATTTTACACATTTGACACGCTAAAAGAGATTTTGGCACACAAATAACACACATTTTCCCCCACTTTTTACACACCATCCGCCTATATTGGTAATCGGCAACAAGTTTTTGAAGATAAGCCGAACTGTTTTGGCCGATTACTTGTGTAAAAGCGGCAGAATCACTTTTTTAATTTCAGAAGCTTTTCCGCTTTTACATAGAACTTAGAATGGTTGCTTGGGTTCAAGAATTAACCCTATAGGAAAGAGGTAGCTAGACTCATGAACATGGCTCAATCCAAGAATATTGGATTATGTCCCGACTGTGGAGAAGAAGTTCGTTTCAAGAAATTGCCTTTTGTTGGCCAGCTAATGACGTGTCGTCGTTGCTCGGCGCAGCTGGAGGTGATGCGCAAGTCGCCAATTGAATTGCGCTTGGCGACAGATGCCTGGGAGGACGAAGTCGAGTTGGAAGAGTTTGATTTATCCCGGTCAAATCAGCGCAGCAAAAAGGAGCGTTGGTAGGCAAACGGCCGTTGCCAACCTTCCCATAAAACAGTTTGAGTTCTCATGAGCGGTCGCCCCTGCCTGGTGGGCAATAAATATTTCCATTTAGGAGGTAATAAATCATGAATGTAAATCCGCAATTTAAAACAGAAATTGGCATTTGCCCCGGTTGTGGTGCCCGTATGCGTTTCCAGAATAAGGTGCAGGTGGGTGAGTTTGTCATTTGTGATGAATGTGGCGATGAATTGGAAGTTGTGAGCCTGTCACCTGTCAAGTTGGACTGGGCTTTTGAAGACCCATTCGACGACGATTTTGATGGCGACTATGATGATGACTTCGATGAAGACTTAGACGATTACGATAATGACGACGACTGGGAGGATTAATCCCAGTTTCGGATGAGTTTTGTTTGACTAAAATAAAATCGATTTTCAACTGACTCGACCTATTTACAATCAATAAAGCACCATCTTTCACAGCTGAAAGATGGTGCTTTTTTTCTGAAAGACGATTTGAACGAAAGGGATTACAAACCTATGACGAAGCAATTATTATTTAAACGTACACACGCGCAACGGCCGTTTGCCTGGGCAAAATTTTGGTATCAAACGCGTCTCACTATATTAATGGTGGCCGGGGCCTGTATCGTGGCCCTGGGCTATGCTATGTTTCAGGTGCCTTTCAACATCGTGGCTGGTGGCATTTCAGGTATTGGCATCATTGTGAACTATTTTGTCGGTTGGCCGGTGGGTTTGATCTTTTGGTTGCTTAACTTGCCGCTGTTGGTGCTCGGGTTTTTCTACCTGGGACGATGGGGCTTTTTGCTGCGCACCCTGGTTGCCGCCACTATCTTTTCGATTGCTACCGACTTTTTTGTGGCCTACATGCCACAATGGCTGAGCCAATATCCACTCACTGATGATTTGCTGTTGAACACCATTTATGGCGGTATCGTAGGCGGCATTGGCGGCGGCCTCATTTATCGCGCTGGTGGCACAATGGGGGGCACGGGAATAATCGGCCGTATCATCCAAAAGAAGACCGGGCAGCCGCTGAGCCAGGTCTACTTCTACACCGATGGCTTCATTATTTTGCTAGCCGGGCTGCTATTTGGCTGGGACATTGCCCTCTATGGCTTTTTGATGTTGTTCTTGAATGGGCTGGCCTCCGACTACACATTAGAAGGGCCCAGCAGTGCCCGCACGGCCACAATCATCACCAATTATCCCCAGGCGGTGATTGATGAGCTGATGGTACATCTGCACCGTGGGGTGAGCTTTTGGGAAGTGACTGGCGGTTTTACCGGGCAGAAGCGGTATTTGGTGCTCTGCACGGTTACGCGACCCCAAGTGGGCGAGGTGAAACAGCTAGTAGCCAAGGCGGATCCGCACGCCTTTGTAACCATTGGTGTAAGCCACGAGGCGATGGGAGCCGGATTTACGCCAATGCCAGCTGCCATAGATCAATAGGTTGTTAAGCTCGCCCTCATAATCCAGCCCCAAGGCACAGGCAGGTTGCGTTCATTTTCTCCTGTCTGTGCCTTTTTTCCTATTCACGGTTTTCTACTTCCTTTAGTATAGTCCCATTGCTTTTTGCTTGCTTCTTCACAAAATAACCCTTGCTTGTTGCGTCGCTTTTTGCAACACATTCATATGCTGCCCCATTGTCGTTCGCTAGGGGAGAGCATTCCCAAGACCACACATTCTGTTTTGATCACAAAACGCCGCTAGCGTTTTGCCTGCTGTTGGAGTTCCAGGGCAGATAGGCAAAACAGGAGCAGAACGAGCTTGCAAAAACAATTGTACAAACCACTTTGGGATTACATCCCCATCACCGAATATCGTCGCCCAGCAACACCTGTACATGAAACGGTGCGCTACGGCTGCCAAACGTGGCTATCCCGTTTTCAGCCACGTTTGTTTGGTCACGATCGCTTTTTCTCCATGCCACCTTACTTGCTCAATCGGGCTGCCCCCCCGCCTGACGCTGAGCAAATCATCACTGCCCTGACGTCTGCCCTGCACGGCTGGGAGCTTTCTAAAGAGCCTGAGCAAATGGTGCGGGTGTTGGTTGGGCCGCCAGGCAGCGGGGTGGAGCAGGCAACCTTGGCCTTGGCCAAACAAAATGACTGGCAAATTATGGGCGCACCCTCAGTGCGGCAAATTTTAGCGGGCGGGGATGCTTGGCTAGACAAGGTGACACGACCCTCACTGTCGCCGCTGGTGATTCCCCGGCTGGGCAAATGTTTTTTGCGCCATCAGGAAGGGCTGGAACTGTTGAGCCGTCTGCTGGATTGGCTGCAAACAACCCGCCGTCGCTGCCTGATCGCCTGCGACAGTTGGGCCTGGGCTTACCTGAAGAAGACGCTGCAAATTGATGTGATGGTGCCCACGCCGCTGGTTTTGGCCCCCTTTGATGGCTCCAAGGTGCAGTTTTGGCTGCCTTTTTTAGCGAACCGCATTCATAACGGCCGTTTCCTTTTTCGCCAAATGGACGATGGCAAGCTGATTTTTCCTCTGGCCGAAACGTACAATAAGGCCGTAGCCCATTACCGAGCACCGGGTCAGATAGAACGGTACGGTGATTGGGTATCGGTCCATCACTTTTTTCGCCAGTTAGCGGCATATGGTCGTGGCTTGCCGGGTGTTATTTGGCAGCTGTGGCGGCAGAGCCTAGAGATTGCCGCAGAGGGGAAAATAGCTGACCTTAAATTAGAGGCATCGCTTGATGACGATAAACGATACACCGTCTGGGTACAGACGTGGTCTCGTTTGCAGTTACCAACGATACCCGGTGGTTTGGGCACCAACGAATCGCTGGTTTTGCACACCATTTTGCTACATGGGGGGGCTTCGGCTACCCTCATCGCCGATCTGACGCCACTTTCGCACAATGAGGTGCGTCGCATTTTGCAGCTGTTTTGGCGGGCCAACCTGTTGGAACAGGAAGATGATCTATGGCAGGTGCCACTGCTGGCTTATCCTACCGTGCGCAGCTTTTTAGACAACGAAGGCTATTTGGTGGACGAATTTTAGAGCCTTGAGGACCGGCAGTCCTTACATTGATGTGTCAGGAAGAAAAAGTACGTTGCAGGACTGCCAGTCCTGAAATGTGGAGGTTGTGAAAATGATTGAACCAACTGAAATTGTGTCCCATCTAACGCAGAGCACTGTGATACGCATCATTGCCATTTTGATGCTGGTTTGGCTTATTTTGCGTGGGTTGCAATGGTTTTTACCCTGGTTAACAGAGCAAATTCCGAGCCGTTTTCGTCTGTATGTGCTGCCGCTGCTGCCTATCTTGCAGCTGGTACTGGTTGTGTTGGCCGTGGTGCGCATCGTGCCGTTAGTGGTTGACCCGACGCCGGAAAATGTGCTGGCAATCTCTGGGGCGGTGGCTATCACCGTTGGCTTTGCCTTCCAGGATTATGTGAGTAGCTTGATTGCCGGAATTGTGACGATTTATGAACGGCCGTATCGCATTGGCGATTGGGTGCGGATTGGCGACGCTTACGGGGAAGTCATTGCCTTGGGCTTTCGCTCCATTCAGCTGGTGACCCCCGACGATACAGTGGTGCTTATTCCCCACAAGCTGATGTGGGACAACATTATCTACAATGACAACAGCGGTCAGCGAGAGCACCAATGCGTGGCCGACTTTTACTTGCATCCGGAGCATGACGCGGAAATTGTGCGCCAAAAGCTGCGTCAGGTGGCCCTCACCAGTCCATACTTGCAGCTAGATCGCCCAATTTCTGTGGTTGTGATTGAAAAGCCGTGGGGGACGCACTATCGTCTCAAAGCGTATCCTATCGATGGGCGGGATCAATTCAAATTTACATCGGACATGACCGTGCGGGGGAAGGCGGCATTGGCCTTGTTAGGAGTGAAGCCAGCGAGCGTGCCGGTGGCGGTGGCGGTTTAGCCACAGAGGACACAGAGCATTTTGAGATTTGTATGTTGTTTTCGCAACTCTCTTTTTTCTACTTCGGCTGCGCTCAGCACAAGCCTGTGGCTTATTAGATAAATCTGGCGCGTTGGGGGCGGCGCGACGGCCGTAATGGCACCTGCTGTAAAAAGGGGAAGGCGGGCTGCCAGGAGGGAGCCATTGGCGTGGTGACGGCTTTACGGGCTGGCTGGCACTCATCGGCGCGGATGAGCCATTCACGCCGCACGGAGAGGCGGGCTTCTTGGTAGCTGGTGCCGGTTCGTCGTGCTTCAAAGGTGGCCAGACGATCTAGCAAGGCGGCGGGTACGGCCGTTACATCCAAATAATAAACCGGCACATCCCCCCAGCGCTGGGTACAGGCCAGATGTGGTAAGGGGAATTTAACGGGGAGTTCGGTACGGCCGTAAACTTTCTCCCATCGAATGGCTCTATTTTCATTGATTGGGCTAATCACATATTGTGCCATTGCAGTCATCCTTGCTTAATTAGAACAATTGTTCTGATTTTAACATAGAACAACTTGCTTGTCTACCCTGGAATTCTTTGGATAGCAAACAAGGTATTGTAACCACCCCTTTGATTTGCTATGATGTCTAAGCGAGTTCAGGTTTCCGGCAGTCCAGTAACCAGTCAGCCAATGACTTGTTCCGAAAATTAAGCTATTATTTGTTTTGTTAGGTCATCCGTGGCCGCCACTGAACTCGCACTTCATGGCAGGTGGATGACCTTTTTTGTTATCTCAGTGTCGCATTCCTAGTGAAACCCACTGACGCCAGGAGGCATCGCATGGACTTTATTGACCGCATTCAGCAGTTGGCCAGCCGCATACCCCAACAAATGGAACATTGCCAAACCGAAGAAGCAACAAAAAATGCCTTGATAATGCCATTTATTAATGCGCTCGGTTATGATGTTTTTAACTTGGGGGAAGTTATCCCGGAATATACAGCAGATATTGGCGTAAAGAAGGGGGAAAAAGTCGATTATGCCATCATAATGGACGGTAAACCAATCATCCTTTTCGAGTGCAAGTGGGCCGGAGCCGATCTTAATAAGGCACACGCCTCACAACTTTTCAGATACTTTAACGCAGTGCAATCTGTCCGTTTCGGCATACTTACAAATGGAATAATTTATCGGTTCCACACAGATTTAGATGCGCCAAACCGTATGGATGAAAAGCCCTTTTTTGAATTTAACATGTTGGCTTTTCAAGATAGAGATGTGGCCGAGTTGAAGAAATTTACAAAATCCACCTTTGACCTAGATGAAATTATTAACACAGCGAGCGAGCTTAAATACACGGCCGCGATAAAGCGAATCCTCACCACAGAGTTTGAAACCCCCTCTGAAGAATACGTCACTTTCCTTACCCGGCAGGTCTACTCTGGAAGAATGATGCAGAGCGTTAAGGAGCAATTTGCAGACATCATTCGCAAGGCAATGCGATCCTTTTTGAATGACCGAATCAATCAACGACTAATGCAAGCCATTGACGATGAAGTTGAGTTAGCAGCTGCATCCGATTCGGCCGCCCAGGATGACGCTGCTAAAGAAGTGGAAGAGGAAGAACCGGAACGGGAAAATGGGATTCACACGACTGAAGATGAAATAGAAGGCTACTTCGCGATCAAATCAATCTTGCGGGACACAATAGATGTTAAACGGGTTCACATGCGAGACACGAAAAGCTACTGTGGGGTCCTGTTGGATGACAATAACCGCAAGCCTATTGTTCGCCTCAGATTCAACCGGGAACAAAAATACCTGGCCTTAATTGATGAAGATAAAAATGAGCAGCGGATGGCTATAGATTCTATCGATGACATTTACAATCATGCGGCGCAGATCATTGAGACTGTAAATCGGTATGATGCAGAATAGGGGATAATAAATATCTGATGCAAAATGGCTCTCTACTTAAGCAGTTCAGTAAAAGAAAGCCTTGCTATTATTGCGGGGCTCCCCCACCAAGTTCAAAAGAACACGCACCTGCAAAGCTAATATTTGAGGCTTTCGATTGTGATAGAATTACCGTACCTTCATGTGATATACACAATTCAGAGAAAAACTTAAAGGATAGAGCCGTTGCAACCGCCTTTCTGAGAGGTTTATATTTTGGTCTAAGAAATGCATCTTTGACCCCAAATCAGCTAGAAGCCCTTGACGTCACCCAGGAAAAGATTGGAGAAGCGCGAGAGGTTACACTTAAGCCACTAGTCCACGATCCTCTAGGTGAGCTTGACGTGCAATTGCCTCACATTGATGAAACTAAAATTTTACATGATTGGATGCGTCAATTGACGGCCGCTTTGGTTTGGAGTGTATCGGGAGAGTACGATCCATCAATACATTGGGAAGATGCTCTTGTCTGGAGTCCTGACTACGTTCCCGATGAGTCTATTCCTGATCCAGGCATTATCGACATTCGAGATACTAACTCAGTCAGTATCTTTGAGGAGTCGATGGCCAAAAAGAGCAACGTTGATCAATTTTGTGATCCGTGGTGGTCTGGCTGGTCGTCCTTTCCAAGGCGGTATCCTCGTGATATTTACTACTTCGACGTTTGTCTGAGTCCATCTCAGGAATTCGCAAATTCGGAAGATGGTATCGACATCGTCTTTCGTCATCGATTCTATGGTCAATATTCTTGGTATGTTTTTTTCGCAACCTCAGGGGTAACAGTCAATAGTATAAACGAAGCGCTTCAGATAGTTAATCAAAATTGAATGATTCATTAATTGGCGTTTCCAAAAAGATTTTCGAGCAGCCGGTCTCGAGAAACTAGACGGCGGTTTCCCATTCCACC
>JBNKLQ010000205.1:0-11209 GCA_050292445.1 Promineifilaceae bacterium (SeqCode)
AGGTGGTTGGGCAAGCTGCTGGCCGACAACCCATCAAAAAAGTGGGCATTGGCCGACAGCCCGTGCAAAATGATGATGGTTGGCTCCTCCCCAGGGTGGTCGAGATAGTGAAGAGAGATTCCGTTGGTTTGCGTGTATTTGTCCATTTTTCCCAGTGATCAGTATTCAGTAGGTCAGTAATCAGTATGCGGTTCACTGAACACTGACTCACTGATTACTGAATACTAAATTTCCGTGTCTTTATCTTCCCAATACGGCTGGCGCATGACGCGCTTGAGTGTTTTGCCCGCCACGCTGCGAGGAAAATCGTCCATGATGACGATGCGGCTCACTTTCTGGTAGCGGGCTTCCACCCGCTCGTTTACCCAGGCCATGAGCGCTTCTTCGCTAATAGTGCCTGGCTCATGCAGAATGACGGTAGCCATTGGGGTTTCGCCCCATTTGTCGTCGGGAATGCCGAAGACGGCCGTTTCCCTCACCGCCGGATGCTGCACAATCAACTCCTCAATATCGCGTGGATAAACGTTGACCCCGCCAGAAATGATCAAATCTTTTTGCCGATCCACTAAATAAAGGAAACCATCCTCGTCTACGTAACCCAAATCGCCGCTGAATAGCCAGCCGTCCCGAATGGCGTTGGCCGTTAGGTCGGGCCGTTTGTAGTAGCCGGGCATGGTGATAGGACCGCGTCCCACAATTTCACCCACTTCGCCGGGAGCGCACAGGTCGCCTTCGGCATTCACAATCCTCATTTCAAACAGTGGCGGCGGAGCACCCACGCTGCCAGGCTTTTGCGGATAGTCATACTTGTCCAGAATGGTGACAAAGCCTTCGGTGAGGCCGTACAGTTCGTAAAAGCGGCCAGGCAGGTGCCGGTCGAGTTCTTCTTTGTGCTCCAGATGCAGCGGCGCGCCCACGGAGCAAATCATTTCCAGCGATTGCATCTTGTCGGCGCTGAAGTTGGGCGCGTGCATCATGGCGATAATTTGCGAGGGCACCATCATGATGTGGGTGACTTTTTCCTGGGCCACCGTTTCAATTAGCGCTTCGGCGTCAAAGTATGGGTGCAAAATATATTGACAGCCCAGGAACATGGCGGGCATGAGGGTGAGAAAAGCACCGTTGAAAACAAGCGAACCGGTGTGCAAAATAACGCTCTCTGGGGTGATGCGGTAAGCGGTGGAAAAGCTGGTGCAGTAGGCGGCGCGGATGGCGTGGGTGTGCACAATCCCTTTGGGTAAGCCGGTTGTGCCGCTGCTGTAAATGATGTTGTAGGGGTCTTCTTCGTGGATGTCGGTAGTGGGTGGTTCGGTTTCGGAGGATACGGCCGTTAAATCATGGTAATGCTGGTAACCGTCTTGGTTACCATCGATCAAAATGAATCGCTCTGCCGTGATGTGGGTCAGGTCTTGGCGAATTTTGTCCAGCTCTGGAGCAAAATTGGTGTTGGTGACCGCGGCCAGGCTGTCGGAATCGTTGAGCAGGCGGCTAAGGCCGCTGCCGCGCAGCATGGGGCTGAGGGGCACCACGACCACGCCCAATTTGGCCACGGCCCAAAATAGCTCCAATTGCTCCAGGCAGTTGGGCAAAATGGTGGCCAGCTTGTCCCCTTTTTGCAACCCAAGCTGCACCAGGGCGTTGGCGATGCGGTTCACACGGCCGTTTAGCTGGCGGTAGGTGAGGGTATGATTTTGGAAGATTACGGCCGTTTTATCAGGACGATAGATTGCGTGCCTGGGTAACAAGGTCCCAATGTTCACATGCATAACTTTCTCTCGGTATCTGTTGCTCCTCTTCCCAGGAGCGACTGCTGGTACGGGTTAAGCCTAATCCATTTGGACAGTTTACCAAAGAGAGGTTGCCTAAAAGTAACAAAACTGCCCAATTGCGGGGAATCGGGCAGTTTGCCTGTGGGGATCACCGATAAAATCGCGGAGACGCAAAGATCGCGGAGTTTTAAAAAATTCTGGAGAAAAACTCTGCGTCCTCCGCGCCTTTGCGGTGAAATAAAAAAGGAATCATGCTGGGACGGGTTCTGCGATGGGCAGCAGCCTTTCTACCAGGGCATCTAGTTCGGCTTCGTGCTCGTCGGCCAGCTGCACACCCAGGGCCAGCAGCCGGTCCATGTTGGTTGGGGTGACGTTGTCTAGCTCAGCCAGCTTCGTGTCGTTGGTGGCAATCGTGGGCTGGAGCCGCAGGTAGTTCTCGGAACGGCCGTGTGCCGTAAATAACTGCCGCATCTGATAATCCACTGTTTCTGACGCACCAGCCATCATAATGTCGATGAGCGGTTGCAGCCATTGCACCATGCCCCAATCCTTCACGCTCCGGTACGGGTACGATTTGGTCACTTGGCCTGTGCCCAACGACAGAACGATCATGTTTTCCGCTGTCGGGTTGTCTGCCAGCTTGCGGTATGCTTCCACATAGGCGCACATGGTGGGATTGTTGGCAAACAGTCCACCATCTACGTAGGCATAGGGGTTACGGCCGTTTTCACCAGGCATCGCTTCAAAATAGGTTGGTGCCGCTGAAGTTGCTCGCGCTACCACCTTGATCGGATAATCCTTGTCATCGTTGCGGGCGTCGTGCTGGGTGAAGAATTTGGCTTTGCGACGGGTGACGTCGTAGGCGGTGATGAGGCAGGGCTTAATGAGCTGGCTCAACCACAAGTTACCGACGCGGTCGTCGATGAGCTGTTCCAGGCCGCGTGCCTCGTACCGTTCGTCCCGCAGTCCATTCAGCGACTGAATACGTTTGATCAGTGGCGCGTCAAAAATCTCAGCGCCATGATCCAGGTACAGGTCAACAATGTCCTGGGCCGTAAAAGCAGGCGTCCACTCATTTTCGCCGGGAGCCAGCAGTAGACAGGTGATGAGCCCTCCCGTGCTGGTGCCGGCAATCAGGTCGAAAAATTCGGCCAGACGAGCCTCGTCGCGCCCTGTGCGCTGTTGAAACTTGCGCTCCAAGCTCACCAAAATCCGCGCCGGAATCAGGCCACGGATCCCACCCCCATCAATTGTAAGAATTCGCGTCTGTTTTTTCATGACAACTTTACCTCCATTAAGCTAAACGAAGGCGCTGCCATTTTTGCGGAATGATTTTTGTGAAAGAGGGGTGAATGTTGGTGGAAACGGCCGTTACCCAATCACCTGATACAAATGCGTCTGGGTCCGATTCCAGTCGAATAAATCTTGCACCGATTGCAGCCACGCCTGGTAAGTTGAATCGGTTGCTGCCCAGGTGTTCAGCGCTTCAAACTGGGCCAATGTTTGGAACCGGGAGACAACATGAATGCGAAAGCTATCTCCGGCAAAATTGGTTAAAATTTCAGTGGTGGCACCGTAATTATTGAGGAGCTGGCTTAACTCTTTTAGCAATTCCACCCCTTCCGTCTTCCTCTCTGGAACATGGTAAACTGTTACTGTGCGATAGTAATTCATCTCTTGTCACCTTTTTCTTCGTGGGCACTCCCCGCCCATCCTAAGTTTTTATAAGGGTAAACTTTCCCGATATTGATAAAAAATGGCCTACCGTAACAAATTGTTGCGGTAGGCCATGTCCCAATTGTTGCCCAGAGCTATTTTGGTAATTGTGGCATCGGCAATGGCATCTGGGGTAACCGAGGCATTGGCATCTCTGGCATGGGCATTGGCATAGATTTGCTTGGCATTTGATTCATGGTTGTTCTCCTTGAACGAATATGGATTTGAGTAAGATGGTTTTAGGATAGGAAACGGCCGTCAGCAGTTCGTGAACAGTTTTCGCGTAAAGCGGACTGGCGTCTTACAATTCAGCATGGCGCAGCTCACCCTTTCCTTTTTAGGTACATTTCAGGTGGTATTGGGGGATGACCTCATCACCAAATTTCGTTCGGCTAACGTGCAGGGATTGTTGGTGTATCTGGTGCTGCATCCGGGGCGGGCCCTGTCGCGGGATGTGCTGGCGGCGCTGTTTTGGCCCAACGAGCCGGACAGTACGGCGCGAACCAACTTCCGGCAGACGCTGTATCAGCTGCGCAAATTAGTAGAAAAAGACGAAGACGTAGAACGGCCGTTTTTCACCGTCACCCGCCAATCCGTTCAGTTTAACCCGGACAGTGACCACCAATGTGATGTCACTTTGTTTTTGCAGGCGCTTAAATTAGGAGATTTGGCAACGGCCGTTTCTCTCTATGCTGGTGAGCTGCTGCCCGGTTTTACCTGCGACAGTTTGGAATTTGAAGATTGGCTGCGACGGGAGCGGGAGCGGCTGCACGGTCTCGCGCTAGACGCTTTGCAGCAGCGGGCTGACTGGCTGCTACAAAGCGGCGAATTCACCGGAGCCAAAGCAATGTGCCAACAACAGTTGGCCTTAGAGCCGTGGCGGGAGCTAGCCCACCGGCAGCTGATGCAGGCACATGCCCTCACAGGTGACCGCCAGGCAGCTCTGGCTCAGTTTGAAGCCTGCAAAGAAACGCTGTGGGCAGAACTGGCCGCAGAGCCAGAGCAAGAAACTGTTGCTTTGGCCGAGCAAATTAATGCCGGGGAAGAGATTCAGCTGCGACCACAGCCCCGCCACAATCTCATTGCGCCCGTTACACCCTACTTTGGCCGCGAAGATGATTTGGCAGCCGTGCGGGTGCACATCACGAACCGGGATTACCGGCTGGTGACGCTGGTGGGTGAGGGCGGCATTGGCAAGTCACGGCTGGCGTTGGAGGTGGCCTGGCAGCTACGGGATCAATTTGCCGATGGTGTCTGGTTTGTGCCATTAGCGGGATTAGAGTCGAGGGCAAATTTACAGGATGTGATTGCGACGGCCGTTTTACAAACGCTCGATCAGCCACTGGCGGGACAGCAGTCGGCCAAAGCGCAACTGCTTGCCTTTTTGCGTGAGCGGCAGCTATTGCTGGTGCTGGACAATTTTGAGCATTTGCTGGATGGGGCCGAACTGGTGCTAGATTTATTGCAGCAAGCACCAGGTGTTTGTGTCATTTGCACCTCGCGGGAACCGCTGAATTTCCAGGCGGAGTGGGTGCTGCCGCTGGAACGATTGCCGCTGCCGCCCATTGCCGATCCGTTTTTGAACACAACGGCCGTTCCCCAAGACCCGACTACCTTCTCTGCTGTGCAGCTTTTTGTGGATCGGGCGCAGCGGGCCAACGGCCGTTTCCAGCTCAGCGACGACAATGTAAACAAAGTAGTGACCTTGTGTCGCCTGCTCGCAGGCTTGCCGCTGGCGCTGGAGCTGGCGGCTTCGGCCTTGCGCCACCAAACGCTCAGCCAGATCATTGCTGCTCTTCAACACTCCATCGACACGCTGGCGACACGGCGGCGCGATATTCCCCCGCGTCACCGCTCTATGCGCGCCGTGTTCGACAGCTCCTGGGCACTGCTTACTCCAGCGGAGCAAACGCAGTTGGCCAACCTCTCCGTCTTTTCGGGGCCGTTTAGTGAGCGAGCGGCTGAGGCGGTGACCGAGGCAACGCTGTACGAGCTGCAAACGCTGGTGGAAAAATCGCTGCTGCACAAACAGGGTGACCGGTTTGTGCTTCATGCCCTGCTGCGCCAGTTTGCTGCCGAAAAGCTGGCCGATTTCCCCCAAAGCGAAACGGCCGTTACGCGGCATAGCCATTATTATTTACAGGCGGTGGCCGATTTGGGCGGGGCGCTGAATGGCGAGATGCCTCATCTGGCGGTGCAGCGGATTGCCAGGGCGTTAGAAAATATTCGTGGGGCGTGGGGAACGGCCGTTGCGCGCGGTGATTGGGAGCGGTTGTCAGCTGCCCTGGTGCCGTTGTCCGACTTTTACCAGATTCGCGGCCTGTACCGCGAAGGGCTGCGGCTGCTTGGCGCTGCGGCAGACCGTCTGCAGGATGGTGAAAACCACGAGTCATTGGCCCAGGTGCTAACCCAGCAAGCCGCCATGCATGTGCGACTGTCTGCTTACCCGCAAGCGATTGCCATCATTGAAGAAGCGCTCTCGTTGACGACCGCAGCCTGGGTGGCGGCGCGACTGCACATCACCTGGGGGGAAGCGTTATGGCGGCAAGGTGAATTGGCCGAGGCAGAAATTAAATTGCGCCAGGCAATGGCCATTGCTCAAGAAATCAAATCGCACCAGTTGATAGGGGTTGCCACTTATCATTTAGGTGTTTTGCACGATTTAAAAGGGGAACTTGAACAATCATTATCATATTTGGAGGACGCATTAGGGATTTGGCAGCAGGCTAACAATCGGCGTTGGCAGGGCAATACGTTAACCAGTTTGGGTTTTGTTGCTCAAGAAATGAGCCAATGGATAAAAGCAGAGGAAGCGTTAACGGAAGCCTTAGCCTTAAGCCGTTCTGTGGCAGATAAACGGGGCGAAATAAACAGCCTGGGCAACCTAAGCAATGTATTTACGCAACAAGGTGCGTATATTAAGGCTCGTAAACAGTTGTCGGAGGCGCTGAAGTTGGCTGAGATGACTGGCGATCAGCATGTTCAGGCCAGCCTCTACTACAATGTAGCCTGGAATGCCCTGAATGCAGGCAGTTTTCAGGAAGCGGAAAGTGCTGCCAAAAAGGCACAGCAGCTGTTTGCTCTGGTTGGGGATAAACGAGGAGAAGGAAGAGTTCTGAAAATGCTTGATGCGTTTGATGAGAGGGAAAACAAAAACGGGAATGAATGATGATTCATCCCCGTTTGGATTTTAATATAGATTGTCTTATCTGTGTTGTTACGACTTAACCACCGGTATGGCATCCGGCGCCAGTGCACATTGTGGTGCCGATGGCGATAAGTGGTTTGATGAACAGAATAGCTTGTGACAAAAAGAGAACACCCGAAATTGCAATACTAAACATTTTAAAATCTCCTTTACGAACTGATTTTTCCGATACAAGTTGTGGGGTCCGGCCGGATGTCCCGTTGCTGTGTGAATTGCAAGCAGGATAGCGAACGGCCGTCTTCAGTTCGTCAGGAGATTTGGAGCGCAGCGTCAGCAGATCGTCAGCAGGGGAGAGTGGGGTACAATCCGCCCCCATGATTGCCCAAGTAGCAGAAATATTCTTCAACGTAATTACGCCAGTGTTTGCCCTGGTATTGATTGGTTATTTGGCTGGCCCACGGCTGGGGCTGAACGCCCGGACCTTGTCCCGCTTTGCCTACTACATCCTCATTCCTTGCTTTGTCTTTAACATCATTGCTACGGCCGAATTTGACGTAGCCACGGCGGGACGCATGGTGATCTTTATCTGGGTGGTGGAGCTGGCCTGTGCCGCGCTGGGGTTGGCCGTGGCCAAAATTTTGCAACGCAGTGCCCAAATGACGGCGGCTTACGTGCTTATTGCCACGTTTGGCAACGTGGGCAACTTTGGCCTGCCGCTTATCGAGTTTCGCTTGGGGTCAGAAGGGCTGCTGCCAGCAACCATTTATTTTTTAGCGATTATGGTGATTGCTTTTGTGATTGGGGTGGGGGCAGCCAGTTGGACCAATGGCGGGAGCCTGGCGGCGATTGTTTCTGTACTTAAAACACCAGCACTGATTGCCATTGTGCCTGCCGCGCTGGTGAATGGGTTGGGAATAACGCCGCCCTTGCTGGTAAGCCGCACCACGGGGCTGCTGGCGGCGGCAATGATACCGACCATGCTGGTGGCGCTGGGCGTGCAGTTGGCCGACGTGAAGCAGATTCGGCTAAGCCGGGATGTGTGGATTGCCAGCGGCATTCGCCTGTTGGGTGGTGCAGCGCTAAGTTTATTGATTGTGATTCCGTTTGGCTTAACTGGGGTGGAGCGAGGTGCGGGGATTTTTCAGGCGGCAATGCCCACGGCCGTTTTGGCCTCGATCATCGCTTTGGAACATGATTTATTGCCCGATTTTGTGACAACGGCCGTTCTTTTTTCTACCATTGCCAGCGTGGTGACGTTAACGCTTTTGCTTGCTTTTGTGTAGATGGATTCCCCTTGGCAAATCGGTAACAGGCGTGGCAGTCTTAAATATGGAAGTTTTGTGACTGCTATGATCAAAGACTGCCACGCTTCACCTGTGTTATTTAGGCAACGGCCGTTACGGGTTCGCCAATGACGCGATTCGGCAGACGGCCGTTTTGCGACGCTTTTTGTGGGGCTGGTGCCGGATTCAGCCGGTTGAAAACAGCATCCAGAGAAGCCCGAGCCAGGATGCGTGGCCCATCTGCTCCTTCGTCACCGGGCCACTTGATGAGCCGAATCTCACCGTCGGCAATTTCCAGGCCGGTAATATCGCCATCAGAAAAGCTGCAACAGCCAGTGTTGAAGTAGCAGGGCATCATGTTGGCCAGATCAGGTTCGGCTGCTGCCTCTCCCTGTGACTGTTGGGCACGAACCCACTCCAGTTTGGCGGCCAGAGTCGCAATCTTGGTCTGTTTTTCGTCATCGGTCAGGGTCTCATCTGCTGGCACGGCTGCCATTTCTTCCACCAGCTGTTCTTCATGTGTTTTCGATTCAAACACCGGGTAGTGAGTGTGGCCGGTAATCAGAACCAGGCGTTTTTTGGCCGCCTGTGCCCAGCGATACATGGCCACGTTGTGCTTTTTGCGCAGCTGCCAATCTTTGGCGGGCGTGTTCCGGCGATACTTGGTGAGGCGCTGCAAAGGTTGCCACAGGTAACGGACCAACGGTTTGGACAGCCAGGCCCATTTGTCGCTGTCGGCCGTGCCCTGATGGCCGTGGACTAAGAAAAATTGGCCCAAAGGACGGCCGTCTCGTTTGACCCACAGCTTAAACCCTTCGTACACATGCAAAAGGTTGTGGCCAAAGGCAGGCTGAAGAAGCTGACGCACGATTTCAGGTTTGCTCCATACTTCATCATGGTTGCCAAAGGCGCGATGGTAACGGCCGTCTTCGTGAAAGGTGCGCTCTAAACTTAGCGAATGGGCATAAGCAGACATGACAGATGATTCCCGTTCCTCCCATAACTCTTCCACATCACCCAGGGCAATGAGGTGATAGGCCAAGGCATTGTAATAGGCCAGCGCCGCATTGTAAGCCCGTTCAGATTTCTGGAAATCGTCAGCTCCGTTCCGTGCGCCGCGATGCTGGTCAGAGAAAATAATGTAGCGAGGCGCATCATCGTTGGTTAGCTCAATTGATTGCAACTGTTTGATCTTGTTCTTGTTCTTGAATGCACCATTTAATCCGGCGGCGATTTGTTGGTCGAATTGAATTTGGTTGCTCATTTCAATACTCCTAAGTTTACATAAAAATTACGATAAATTATTGGGACGGTTCGCGAACCGCCCCAATGTGCCTATTTACCAGCAGCTAGGGCTGCGGCTTCTTTATTTGTGAGTGCCTCAATCGCCTTAGCGAGGCGTTCTTGTTCGCCTGGGTTTGAAGGAGGCATCTGCCCCTGGACCAACAGTTCCAGAACTTCAACCAATCGGGCCAGAATGCGATGAAGTACATCGGCGGAGAATCCGCCCAGCAGGGCAATGAGCGCGGGTGTTAGGGGCAGCGAACCGCTGCTTTCTACGCCGTTGGGGAAGATGAGCGTGGCCAGAATCAGCCCAGCAATCAGACCCAGGGTGATGCGAATCCAGTAGGAAAAGGCGTAGGTGGGGTCAAATGTGTTAGCCACAATGTACCGATTGGCTTTGTACAGGCCGAAGAATGTGCCACCCAGGCCAGCAGCGATTAAGTAGTAGGCCATGTCATACGCTTTACCAGGCCCCAAAATGGTCATGGTGGCAAAGGCTGCGAGCAGGATAACGGCCGTAACCGTCAGATGTCGTATCAGGGGCACAGGTCCCAGCGTGCGGCAGAATAAATTCTGTCGATCTTCAGCGGCCAGCAGCAGCAACGTCTCCGGGCGGGCTGGCGCCACAATTTTGACCAGCTGCGCGTGGGCGGTTGTCAATTGTGCCAAATCTTCACCCGTGTGGCTGTTGGCCTCAAGCTGATTGAATTTGTCCAGCGTCTGTACAATCGAGGCGGGCATGCCGCTGCCAGACTCAAGAGCATGTTTGGCCATTGCTTCACATTCTTGCCGTAAATGTTCGGTGATGTTGATGGTGAATTTGCTTCTTTTTTTGCTCACAATACTGCTCCTTTAATTTGTTCGTCCTGCTAATCCAATACAATATTTTCCGATGTTGTTTTGCAAAAATGTGGGCTGTCGAGTTTTGATTTAATATGGAAGTCTTGAGCTTGCGTCTGTGCTGATTAGGCTTTTTTATACTTTGAACAATCAGTGTGACTTCAGCGTGACCCGATATGAACTGCATGGTAATAAACGGCCGTCAGCAGATCATCAGCACAAGTTCTCAATGTCGTTAGCTGCGGAAGGCACATACCGCTACTGGATATAAGAATGAACGAGTAATTTGTAGAGTTTCCAGCACACCGTTCATGAACGGCCGTCTATCAATCAACCGTAGAGCTTTCCCGTAGTCAAAGCCTAATGGGACGCAGATGAACGCCGATGACGCAGATAAAACAAAGATGGGTGTCCATCCGCGTCCTATTTCATTTAGAAGTTGGACTATTGAAAAACCGTGCAATCAGCCGTGTGTTTGTCGTCAAAATGCAGGGCCTTGCGGTAAAATGGCGCATGTCCCTGCTAGAAGTCTCATTTTTTGGCACATTTCAGATGAAAGTAGGCGATGTTCCTATCGCAAATTTTCGCTCTGTCAATACTCAAGGGTTGTTAGCTTACCTGATCTTGCAGGCGGAACGGCCGTTTCCTCGCGACACCCTAGCCACCCTCTTCTGGCCCGATGTGCCAGACGCCACCGCCAAAAAGAACCTACGCCAAACGCTCTACCAGCTGCGCCAACTGCTTAACGATAGCGATAAACTGCCCCAGCCATTTTTGTTTGTTAGCCGCCAAAACATCCAGTGGAATCCAGAAAGTGATTATTGGTTGGATGTGCAGGCGTTTTTGGCAGATTTGGCACATGGGGAGCTGGAAACGGCCGTTACCCACTATACTGGCGAACTCTTGCCTGGTTTCACCTGCGACAGTCTAGACTTTGAAAATTGGCTGCGGCAGGAGCGGGAACGATTGCACAGGTTGGCGCTTACGGCTCTGGACGATCTGACTGAACGATACATCACCCAGGCAGATTTGGCGGCGGCGGAGGCAGCAGCGCCGGCGCCGCAATCCGGCTCAAGGCTCGAAATGCCTGCAAAATATAATGCGCTTCCGGCTGGTTCTCGCAGTCCGTCCCCAACCGCTTCCACATAAACGCCACTGCATCCAGCCGC
>JBNKLQ010000206.1:0-11165 GCA_050292445.1 Promineifilaceae bacterium (SeqCode)
CCGTTAGCTGCGCTTCCATGTTGGCCAGGGCCACCGCCTGCAAAAATTGCAACGCCTGGGTACGCAGTCGTTCCTGGTCTTCAGCGGAAACTGCGCCCGTTTCCCGCAGCGCTCCGCCTTCCATCGCTTCCAAATTACGCACCTCCACCTGCAAAGCCAGCGAACCCTGCACCCGATTCACCAGATTAGCCGCCACATTGCCCTGCGGCCCCGGCTCCTCCGCAATGACCTCCACTTCGGCCGTGCTGCCCACCGCTTCGGCTAGGGTCACTTCTTCTAATGTCTGAAAGGTCACGTTGCTGCCGTCAGACGTGCTGACGCGGGTTCCAGCAGGAATGATGACGCCCTGCGCCAGCTGGTTGACAAACAGCACCGTGCCTCGCGCTGGTGCATCCGGCAGTTCAACCAGGCCCGTGGTCGCCACGCTGGTTTGCCACGATTCGGTTGTGGTGAGCAAGCGAGCAGGCACGGTGTTCAGGCCATAATCCACCGCCTCCACGGCCGGATCGGCAATGACGGCGCGTTCCACTTGAATCGTTTCCGTTTCGGGCTGCAAAATGATGGTCGCCCCAGGCACGGCGTAGGTGAAGGCAGCGTACAAAATCGCCAGCGTCAGGCAAAATAAAAAGATGGCCGCATAACGCACCAGCCACAGCCGCACGGTCGATTGTGGCTGCAAGCGGCGGTTCATTTCTTGTCGGTCGGCAGAATCCAAGGTGGGATACGGCCGTTCCTCAAGCATTTCCTCCCAGCCACCATCCCCTACTGTTGACAGCCCCACCCGCTCACTGCGCTTGCGCCCGCGCCACCAGCCCCGGCGGCTATTTTCCGCCATTTGCACTGAGGGGAAAACGGGCAGCCCCAACGCCTGCGCCTGCCGGGTGATGGGAACATCGGGCGTTACCAGCCCCACCTCCAGCCGCTGCCGGTCGGCAAAGCGACGCAGACGCAACAAATCCAACCCTTCACGCAGCACGCCACCATCCTCCGGCAGCACCAGCAGCGCTTGCTGCGCCTCGGCCCAGGTCAGCCGGTCGCAAATGGAGATGATGTCGTCTGAGTCGTCGAGGTGGATTATTTGCATGGGGAGAATTGGAGATTGGAGATTGGAGATTGAGCCTGTTTTTAATCTCCAATCTCTAATCTCTTGTTACTTAAGCGCCGCTTCAATCAATTTCGGCACCAGCGCCAACGCCTCTGGTAATTTGGATGCATCCTTGCCGCCTGCCTGGGCCATGTCGGGGCGACCGCCACCGCCGCCACCCACTACTTTGGCCACGTCGCGCACAATGTCGCCTGCTTTGATGCCGCGCGGGATCAAGTCTTTGGTGACGGCGGCAATGATGATTGGTTTGCCGTTGTTGACCGTGGCCAGAACGGCCGTTCCCGATCCCACATTGTCCCGAAAGCGATCCGCCATCTGGCGCAAACCATCAACCTCCACGCCTTCTACCTGAGCAGTGAGCAGCTTCACGCCCGCCACCTCTTGGGTCTGAGCCATGATCGAATCGAACTGGAACGTCGCCAATTTTTGCTGCATCTGCTCGATGCGCTTTTGCGCCGCTTTTTGCTCTGCCTGCAATGTTTCCACGCGAGATTCCAGCTCGAAGACGGGCACGTTTAGCTGCCCCGCCAGCCGATCCAGCAAGTTTAGCCGCTCCGCGATGAGCTGCCGCGCCGCCCGCCCGGTCACCGCCTCTACGCGGCGCACCCCAGCCGAAACCGCGCCTTCGCTGGTAAAGCGGAACAGACCAATGTCGTTGGTCTCGGAGACGTGCAAACCGCCGCACAGCTCAAAGCTGTAGGGCGATGAAGCATCGCCTTGGCCAATTTGCACAGTGCGCACAATCTCACCGTACTTCTCGCCAAAGAGGGCCATTGCGCCCATGCCAATTGCTTCTTTTTGGCCCATGTACTCAATTTCCACAGGATAATTGGCCAGAATCGCCTCGTTGATTTTGCCTTCAATTTCGGCCAGCGTGTTGTGATCCACGCCGTGGTCATGGGTGAAGTCGAAGCGCAGCCGGTCAGGCGCAACAAGCGAACCCGCCTGAGTGACGTGCGTCCCCAGCCGGTCGCGCAGCTCCTGGTGCAAAATGTGGGTGGCCGTATGGTTACGGCGGATGTCGCTGCGGCGCACATCGTCCACTTGCAGGTGCACCGGCTGGTTCAGGCTGAACTTGCCCTGCACCACTTCGCCAACCTGAACCACCAGGCCGTTAAGCGGCTTGCGTGTATCCTCAACCCGAAAAACAGCATCCCCATCCAGCCCCAAAATCCGGCCCGTGTCACTGACCTCACCACCGGATTCGACGTAGAAGTTGGAAACGGCCGTTACCATCTCCACTTTATCCCCCGCCTTCACAGCGTTAATCAGTTCACCCTCACGAATCAGCCCCACAATTTCTGACTCGGTTTCGGAGCCCATGTACGGATCGTATTCAACGCCGTCTTCTAGCTGGCCGGTTGATTGGAGATTGGTTAGGAGACGGCCGTAAACCCCCGTCTCCGCACTGTATTCACCAAACGCCCCTTTACCGCTAGCAATCGCGTGGGCTTCACGCGCTTCGTTGTATCCTTTTTCATCGACGGTGAAGCCGCGCTCCTGCACCACGTCGCGGGTAATTTCCAATGGCAGACCGTGTGTGGCATACAAATCAAACGCCACCTCGCCAGAAATTTCCGTTTCGCCCTCCTCATTTAGCTCGGCCATCACGTGATGCAGCTGCACCAACGCCGATTCCAGCGTGCGGGCAAACTTCTTTTCTTCCTGCGTGAGCGTGCGCAAAACGTGCTCCTCACGCAGCTTCAGTTCCGGGTACGCTTCGCCCATCTGCCGAATGTACACCTTAGCCACCTCGCCCAAAAACGGCCCGGTGAAGCCGATGCTAAAGCCAAAACGCACCGCCCGCCGGATAATCATACGCAGCACGTAGCCCGCGCCGCTGTTTCCAGGACGCACCCCATCGGCAATTAAAAAGGTCGCCGCCCTGCCGTGATCGGCAATGACGCGGTAACCAACTAGGTGCTCTTCTCGCAGTTCGTCGTTGTCGCCCAGCAGTTCCTGCACACAATCCAGTGCCCCGCTGAACAGATCGGTATCGTAATTGTTGTCGGTGCGCTGCATGATGCGCACCATACGCTCCAAACCTAACCCTGTGTCTACCGATGGTTTGGGCAGCGGCGTCAAGCTACCATCCTTCTCGCGGTTAAACTGCATGAAAACCAGATTCCAGAATTCCAGGAACTCTTCGTCATCGTCGGCGTTGAGCCGGGAGGGATCGCAGGTGGCCATGTCGCCCATGTAGTAGAACATTTCCGAATTGGGGCCGCAGGGGCCGGTTTCGCCCATCTCCCAGAAATTGTCTTTTTTGCCGAAGCGCAAAATTTTCTCGGGGGGTAGATAGCGCTGCCATAGCTCAAAGGATTCATTGTCGTCGGTGTAGATGGTGGCCCAAAGGCGAGCCTCTTCTAGCTCCAGGACACCGGTAACAAACTGCCAGGCAAAGTCGATGGCTTCTTTTTTGAAGTAGTCGCCAAAAGAGAAGTTGCCCATCATCTCAAAAAAGGTGTGATGGCGCGGCGAGGGGCCAACGTTTTCTAAATCGTTGTGTTTGCCCTGGACGCGCATTACTTTTTGGGCAGTGGCGGCGCGGGTATACGGCCGTTTCTCTCGCCCTAAAAACACATCGACAAACTGGTTCATACCGGCGTTGGTAAACAGCAGCGTGGGGTTATCATGCTGCGGCAGCGGCGCACTGGCCACGACCTCGTGCCGCTGCTCATTAAAATAATCTAAAAATGCTTTGCGAATTTCGTTACTGGTTGTGGGTCTCATGTTTTCTCCGTTTTTTCAGTATTCAGTGAGTCAGTTTTCAGTAGGTCAGTATCCTTCAACTGAATACTGATTACTGTTTTACTGATTACTGAACATTGGAATTTTACCGTAGCAACAAAAAACCGCCAGACTGCATATTCATCAGTCTGGCGGCGAAGGTGCTGCGCTTAAATTGTGGTGAAAACTCAGGCAGCAACCATTGCCAGACTGTGAGTCTGGGCGGCGGCTGCGGCGGCGCTAACAAGCAGTTGAGTCGTCATCATGGGGCAAATGGTAACAAATCAGTTCTGGGGTGTCAACGGCAAAATCATTGGCTCGCCGCGACTAAACAGGATCACGCTTTCGCCCTCTTCATACCAACCGACCAACTGGGCATCGGCAATTTGCATGACGATCTCGGCCGTTTCAAACCCCTCATCAAATTGATAAAACACCACACCTGCGCCAAACATCTCTTCCACTTCTGCGATGAGCTGATTGTGGCTGGATGAGTAAAGCATGGTTAACGGCCGTCTTTCCGCCACCGGGGAACTATCGATAATCGTAGGCACAATCGTCTCGCTGCCATCCACCGCCACAATGGTAATTGGCGCATCGGCATAAAGCAGATACCCGGAATCACCCAACCAGAGCGGCGCGTCGCCAATCCAGCCGCTGCCTTCATAAACACCACTGGCAATCGGTGGATTCCCAGAATCGCCTGCCTTGCTGGTAATAAACAGTTCACCATCTTTAAGATAAGCAATCTGGCTCCCATCTGGCGACCAGGAGAAGAAGGGATCAATGTCCTCGACCAGAGGAATGCTGTTATCCGGGTCTAAAAGCACAATGAGATCAAAGCCTGTTCCTCTATGAATGGCCACGGCAATGTCAGGTTCATTTGTGATTGGGTTTAGCGTTGATAACGCCGCTCGCCCCACCCCATCGGCCCAATTTAGCTCACTGCCTGTGGCAAGATTGTAAATGTGTAAATCGGTTACAGATTGCTGATTGGCGGTTGCCTCCCAAAATTTGCTGCCGTAGGCTAGCCAGCCAGATTCAGGCTGATAATCAAAGAAGATTTCAACTTCAACCGGCAGCGGTTGGGGCAAAACCTCTCCATCTTCCAGCATGAGGACGGGCTGACCATAGTTGCCGGTGGCATAAGGCAGCCAGACAAGGGCAGGAACCTCTGGTCGCATCGGTGTGGCTGTCGCTGTAGGTGGTACGGCCGTTGGCATAGCGGAGGCTGTGGGCAATACTGGCGTGTCAGTTGGTTCGGGAGGTACGGCCGTATCCGTGGGTACAACTTCGGCTTCAGCTATTTTTTCTGCGGTGGGCGATGGCAGGGAAACGGTTGTTGCCGTCGGGGTTGCTTCACTATCACAACCAATCAGAAACCCAACCAAAATGAGCAAATACAGTTTTTTCATTACCACAACCTTATTTCTATTTGCGCCGCTGCCCGCCTGCAGGCACGCCTCTGCATTAAAAAAGTAGTTTTAGGAATGTCTCTTTTTCCAGCGGACCAAAATACGGCTCCAAATCGGTATCAGCCAGTGCCTCTGCCAGGGCTTCCGCATCGTAGCGCAAGCCAATCAGACGCATTTCCAACTCGGCCACATCCTGTTGGCCGCTAAAATCGCCATAAATTTTGATGGCTTGAATGTGGCCTTTTGCCACATCAATGCGGGCATCCAGCTTGCCCACAGGCAGCTTTTCACTTTTTTGGATATTGAAGGCGGGGGAACGGCCGTAATTCCAATCCCACGTCATGTACCGCTGCATAGCAATTTCCCGAATCTGCTCCCAATCTGAATCCGTTAAAGCATAAGTGGGAATGTCACCACTACCAAAGATTCCGGTAAGCAAGGCCTGCCGAAACTGGGCAATATCCATATTCTCAGACAATTGTTCCCGAATATTGGTCACAAATGAACGCACAGATTGTACCGCTTTGGATTCAATTTTTGCCTGTTTAGGGTTGATCGCCCGCAGCATATTCTCTAGATTTGTGTCAAACAAAATGGTGCCGTGGCTAAACATTCGCCCCGCAGCCGCATACTGAGCGTTACCCGAAACCTTTTTGCCAGCAACAAAAATATCACTTTTGCCTTGCATCTCAGCCTCAATCCCTAAATCGCGCAAAACTTCGATGACAGGTTCGGTGAACTTCTCAAAATTGTGCAAATTCTGACGGCCGTGGGTAATAAAACTGAAATTTAAATTGCCCAGATCATGGTACACAGCCCCGCCACCAGAAAGACGCCGCACGACATGAATTTTTTTCTGGCGCACAAAATCTGGATCAATTTCCTCCATACTATTCTGGTTTCGGCCCAAAATTACGGAGGGTGCGTTGATATAAAAAAGCAAAAGTGGCTCCACCAACTGCAAATTTCTCAGCAGATGCTCCTCAATAGCCAGATTCATTCTGGGATCAGTGGTTTCTTGATTATTAACAAATAACATAAGCACCTCTTCCATACTGGAGGACTTTCAGCGATAGATTTGACTCATTTTATGCTATTTCAAAATTCAAGGCTAAGGTAAGCTGGGATGTATTCCCTATTGTTGAAACGACACAGGTTTCTGTAAGCTACCACTTATGAAGTATGTAACTTAGGAATAAACATTTTCATAGACCTTACGCTGCTCCGACTGCCACTCGCACCATCTCAATCTTAGCCCAAAACGCGTAGGCTCTCTATTTATTGTGGGAAGAATGGCAAAATTATTGATTGTGGATGACGATCCCTTTATTACTGAATCCCTTAAAGTGGGGCTAGGTAGTCGTGGTCATCAGGTTTTTGCTGGTCACAATGGCCAGGAAGGGGTCGACCTGGTAGATGAGCTGACACCAGACCTGGTGATTATTGACATGACGATGCCGATTATGGACGGATTGGAAGCCACCGAGCAAATTCGCCAGCAGTCGGACGTGCCAATCATTATGCTGACAGCCGAAACAGACGAAGAAGATGTGGTGCATGCTCTGGAAACAGGGGTGGACGAGTTTCTGGGCAAACCATTTCGCTTCAACGAGTTGGTAGCGCGCATTGAAGCCATCATTCGCCGACGCCAATGGGACCAAAGCAAAACAGAAGCAGAAATCGCCCAGCTCAAACAAAACCTGATGGCCACCATGACCCATGAGCTGCGCACCCCTATCGCCACGATTCTTAACACGCTGGAAATTGTGTTTGCTTCTGCCGGGCAAAACGATTTTCAATCGCAGCTGCGCTTTTTAGAGCGGGTGCAACATAATACCCATACTTTAAATCGGTTGGTAGAGGATTTGCTCATCCTGGCTCAGATTGATGAAGGGTTGGAGATTTTGCGACGGCCGTTTCCCCTCCACACTGAAATTGACCGCCTCATTGCTAAAAAACAAACCGAAATTACCGAACGCGGCATCATCATTCAGAACGAAATTGAGCCGGCCTGGGAAGTTAACGGCGACACCCATAAACTCCGCCATCTCTTTTATCATTTGCTGGACAATGCGCTTAAATTTAGCCATCCCAACCAAACCATCCGCATATGGGCCGAGGCAGATGAAACGGGGAATATTCACCTCGGCGTAGCCGACCAAGGCATTGGTATTCACCCGGACAGCCACACCAAAATTTTCGAGCGGTTTGTGCAGCTTGAGCGTGGCGACAATCGCAGTTACAGTGGATTGGGCATTGGGCTAACCATTGCCAAAGCATTGGCTGAAGCACACAACGGCCGTATCATCGTCAGCAGCGAACCCAACAAGGGCAGCCAATTTATCCTCATCCTCCCAGCCGCAGAAGCTGAATGGTTGGTTTAATTTAACTATCTGGGTCAGAAACGGCCGTTGGCGTCAATTCTTTTTCCGGCGTCACCTCAGGAGTGGGCGACACTTCTGGCGTAGGCGTTGGCGTTTTGTACGGCTCCGTTACCAGCTCTACCGTTGTTAGTTCCCCTGCTACCACCTGCACAGGCTGCCGGTATTCGATCCCCTGCAATTTGACGTACAGCGTATATTCTCCAGGTTTCACATCGGCAAAAACAAAGTTTTCCGCCAACAGTTCATCAGGGTTGATCAAGTTTTGCGGGTCGCCCTGATAACTCCAGGTATTAATAAATTCCGCCTCATCCTGACTGGCATCCACCAACGTAACCACCACACCTTGCCACGGCCGTCCCTGGGGATCAATCAACCGGCCAGCGACCACACCCCGCGTCGGGCCTGGATCAATCCACAGCATTGGGTTTTGGGTTGCGCTGAATTCATTGCTGCCCACGCGCACTTCTAGATGCAGGTGCGGCACGGTGGCTGCACCACCAATGCCCACTTCGGCCACAGGTTCGCCCTGCTGCACATGTTGCCCAACCTCTACGCTCAAACCCAGCACATGGCCGTACAGCACATAAATCGGCTGTCCCTGCCAGGTCTGATCCAGCTCAATGACCACCAGATGGCCGTACCAGTCACAGCGCCAGCCATACAGCTCCAACTCATCTGCCTGGGAAACCACCACCGTGCCGTCAGCTACGGCCAACACCGGCAGCCCCAGTTCGCCAGCGATGTCGATGCCATTGTGCAGCAAATAACGGCCGTCGCCATCCGATCCATAAGGAAATGTTTTGTTGATGATGGTACGACCACCACCGGGTACGGGCTTCACAAAATCAAAATGAGCCACAGGATCGCCCACAGGCTGGGGCCAGGCATCCGCCGCTAAAAAGTAACGGGTGTACGGCGGCTTAATTGGCGCTTCTGCCGGACAGCGACGATTGATGGGAACGGCCGTTGGCGTTGTTGTTTCGGTGGGAACGGCCGTTGGCGTGTTTGTCTGCGTGGGCTGCGGCGTCAACGTTGGTGGGTCGGTAGGCGTCGCCGATGGCGTCCAGGTCACTGTTGGAGAAGGAATGGGCGTGGCGCTGGGTAGTAACGTTGGCAATGTTTCCGTTGCCACAGCCGCAACCGCCACAGCCGGGGCCGCATCAGCCGACTGCCCACAGCCGCTGCCCAATAAAATCAACAAAAGGCTAATCAATAGATAAAAAACAGGTAACCGCTTCATAAAGCTCCCAAATGTTTGTGATGGGGTATTGTCGCTGAGGGAGAAACGGCCGTCAAATGAGACAATTCTCAAATCCAACCAACTGGTTGACAAGCTGGACATCTCCGGTGTAGAAATTAGTTGTCAATGTCCATCATTGATTTTAGCAAGAAGGAAACTACTATAGTAAATATAAGACTCACTATAGTAATGTAGGCTAATAAATAGTTAGTTGGCTTCCTGCAAACAGTTTTTAAAACGGGATAAAAAATGAAAGAGCAACCCGATGTCCATAAAGAAGTGGGAAGACAAAATGTGGCAGGAAATATTGTCACAGGAGTTATTTCTACCATTGTCTTTTTCATTGCCTGTGGTTATTTTACATTGGTACTTATTTTTAATGGTGGATTAGGTGGACTCATTAGTAATCTGAAACCTGCACCAAACCCAAACAGTTCAGCAATGAACGCTAAAAGAGAAGTGGTTACAGGAGAAATCAATCAATCTTTTGATGAATTACAAAACATTCTTCAATACAATTATTACGAAACGGCTACGCATGACTATTGTTCCAGAGGGGATAATAATTATAAAAGATCTGACGGCTATGCTTATCGCTGTTCGCTCCGAATAACAAAGTTTTACGGGTTCAATGGCGATTTTCGCCAACAAATGATTGATTTCGAGCAGAAAATTATTAATATTGGCTGGAATCCCCCATCCTATAGATCAGATAACCCTTGTGAAAAGATGCTGGAAGAGTATTATGACCCGTATCTAGGAAAGCTTGTATCTGACCTACCTAGTCGTCAGTGTAGTTATGAGAAAGACAGTCTTTCACTAGAAACTGAGCTTGCCGAAAAAGAAACTCGTAGTTTTATTCTTCAAAATGCCGTTCAAAAAGTTAGCGGGGGTTCTTATGACGAGATTTATGACGAAAAGATTTTTCAAGATGGTAGTGTGATTACAAAAATGATTACCGATATTGACAGGTTTGTTTTAATTATTTCAATACAAAAAAACTATTTTCAAAATTAGATTGAACTTGCGTTATGCAATAGGTAGATTAACCTAATGGCGTAAACGCCAGCCAACAAAGCGTGCACCTGAGGCTGGGGATTCTGCGGTCATCCCAAGCATTTTCCTACGCCTTTTCATTTTTCCAGTTGGACAGCTTCGCCGTCCCCCACGCCAGCGCAGATAACGCAAACCGTTAGATTTACCCTTGCCAGCAACGGCCGTTTTCCCTTATAATCTCCTCCACAACAAAATAAACCATCATCTCCGGGAGGAGTAGCTGGTAACGAGACTGACAGAAAAGACGGGGCCATCAGGCTGAAAGCCCCCACAGCCAACGCCCAGCGAAAGTCGCCCGGATGGATTACCGAAGAAATGATCCGTATTCGGTAAACAGTAATCAGTAAAAGCTACCAATACTGATTACTGACCTACTGAACACTGATCAAAGTAGACCGGTACGGGTAAGCCCGTTACAGCGCAATCCCGATGTTGGTCGGGATAAAGAGCGGCATTAGCCTGGGGATTTATCCCCAGAAGCCGAAGAGAGGTGGTACCGCGGAATCAAGCCCATTTCGTCCTCAACGGATGATTTGGGCTTTTTAGTTGGGGAGATTAGAGAATTGGAGATTGGAGATTGACGTTTTCTGAACAAAAATCTCCAATCTCCAGTCTCCAATCTCCGTAATTCCGGAGGCTTTATTATGTCTTTACCCAAACGGTACAATCCAACAACGGCCGAACCTGCCCTACAAGCCCAGTGGCAAGACAACGGCACTTATCATTTTGACCCCAATTCAGAATTGCCCGTGTTCAGCATCGACACGCCGCCGCCGTCGGTGTCTGGGCATCTGCATTTGGGGCATGTGTACTCCTACAGCCAGACCGATTTTATTGCCCGATTTTTTCGGATGAACGGCCGTAACCTGTTCTATCCTATGGGCTTTGATGACAACGGCCTGCCCACCGATAAGCTGGTGGAACGGCTGGAAGGCGTGCGCGCCCCCGAAATCGGACGGCAGGCGTTTATCGATCTCTGCCTCAAAGTGAGCGAGGAGACCGAAGGCAAATACCGCGAACTGTGGCAGCGGCTAGGGCTTTCGGTAGATTGGCGCTACACTTACCGTACCATCGACGACAACTCGCGGCGGCTGGCACAATGGTCTTTCCTCGATTTGCACAAAAAAGGGCTGGCGTATCGCCAAAAATCGCCCGCCATCTGGTGCCCGGAGTGCCAAACAGCCATCGCTCAGGCAGAGCTGAACGACCTGGAGCGGGAAAGCACGTTTTACACC
>JBNKLQ010000207.1:0-11141 GCA_050292445.1 Promineifilaceae bacterium (SeqCode)
GCCAGCGGCATCAAATCGACAGTGGCTGCGAGACTGAGGGCCAATCCAAGCCAGATGCTTCGCTGCCATGACGGCCGTTTCCACACCCGCCATAAAGTCCACACCAGTAAGGGATATTGATACGTGATTTGTTGGGTGTAATGCCCGTATAAGACATGCATCGTGCGATTGGGAAAAAAGGCAAAAATGGCACCAGCCACAACGGCCGTTGCTTTATGGTCTGTTAATTCCAAAATGAGCAGTGAGCTAAACAGCCAGGTAAGAACATACGACAAGAAGATATGGGCATTGTATGTTGCCGTCAATGAGCTGCCTAAGTGAATCGCAATCATGGGCACAAATCGCGACCAGGCCATAGCTGTTAGTAGAGGATGTTCAACATAAAGGGGGTGGAACAAATAGGTCAGCTCTGCGGGTGACTGATGCAACGTAAAAATAGCGTAGTCGAACCACCAGGCAAACCAGGCATGCTCTAAACCATCGGCAAATTTAAAGCCAGGCACATGGGTTTGCCAATTGAAGATAAGTGGGTAGGTGAAAACGGCCGTAACCACAGTCGCAATTACACTAACAAATAAGGCAAACTTCCACCGGGATGTTTGAGACACTTCAGCCATGAGCATTTAGTTTAATATGGCAGGACCTTTTTTTGCATAGCCAATAAGGTTGGTTTGTCAGGATTTAAGCACGACTTTGGCAAAATGTAGCATAGATGGCCCATAAAACGAAAAGACCCAGGTACTATTGCACCCGGGTCTTCCAAAATTGCGTAGCTTTTTAGGCTCTATTCAGAATTAGAATAGCTCATTTGCGGATAGCAAGCTAACCGTAATACGCTTCCATTGAGCTGTCTACGGGTGCATTGGTCAACGTGGCTCCAATGATATTGACCCGCGCTTTTTCTAAAATTTCTTTGGCCCGTTCTGCATGTTCACGGCGCGTTTTGCCAGCACTGAGCACCAGCAAGACGCCATCAGCCTTGGCTCCCAAAACGGCCGCATCCGTAACGGCGTTCACTGGAGGCGCATCAAACAAGATGATGTCGGCCTTTTCTTGCAGCCGGGCGATGAGTTGATCCACTTGCGGCGTGCCCAAAATATCCGCCGGGTTCGGTGGCTTGGTGCCCGCTGCTAGCAGCCACAGGTTTTCCACGGCCGTTTCCTGCAAGTGTGGTTCGTCATTGTGTAGAATGGCATCTGTAAAGCCTGGTTCGGCTGGCTTGTCAAAGAGTGTGTGCAGCGACGGCCGTCGTAAATCACAATCGACCAGCACCGTTTTACGGCCGCTTTGGGCCATCGTGACCGCCAGATTGGCCACCGTGCTGCTTTTTCCATCGCCCATCCCTGGTGAAGTCACCACCAGCGAACACAAAGGAGACTCTAAACTATAAAAAGAAAGATTCGTCCGCAGCGTGCGAAACGCCTCGCTCAATGGCGAACGCGGGTTGGTAATTGTCACTAAATCCATATTTCACCCTAGATTGCTAAGAGCTAAAGCCCTCAGCTAAAATTCCACTATACGTGAAGCGGTCGCTCCACGGCATTACCGATTACTGAATACTGACTACCGAATATCGATCACTGCCCCGGTATCCGTCCCACTACGGGAATTTCCAGATACCGTTCCACATCTTCAGCCCGGCGCACCACGCCAGATTCAATCCACTCCAACACAAAAATAACGATGATGCCCAGCAGCACGCCAAATACGCCGCCTGCGGCCGCATTTACCTCTACGTTGGGACTTACACCGACAACCTTGGGATCGTCCTGAAACTCAATCGTGATGCGATCTGCCTGGAGGTTTTTATCATTTTCTTGGCTTTGCCACTGGATGAGCAGATTTCCCCAAGTGCGGACAATATCATTGCCCAGGTCCGGATCGGTGTTTTCTACATTGACCTGCACCACAAGACCTAGCCGATCCGAGGAAACTGTGACGTCGCCCAGTAAATCATTGGCCTGCATATCTAGCTGCAAAATATTGATGACGTCCTGCGCGCGATAGCTGCTGTTGAGCCACTGTTCATAATTGCCCAGCAATTCCCGTGCGGCCTGCGATTGTCCAAAATCGGTTCGGGCGGGCCGTACCAGCATCTTCAGGCTGGATTCATACACGACGGGTTGTATCCGACTGAAACCATAGGCTGCTCCAGCCGTCAACATCGCCAGCAAAATAATAATCCAGCCGCGCCGTCGCAAAATTCTAAAGTAATCACTCAATGCCATAGTTTTTATTCACTTTCTGATAGTTGGACGGGCAGTAAAAAAGTGATAAGTAGACTATTTGCTTTTCACTAATCTCCGCATACCGTCAAAATCAATCCTTTGGGATTTCACCTAAAACAGCGAATCCCATTGCTTCTGCTTCTTCCCGATTGCGAATGGTAGGGTCCAGATACTCCACTAGCAGTGCCAACCCCAGCCCGGCTGCCAGGCCGATAGCGATGCGCAGCGGAATGTCGAGTAGGTTGCTCAGGCTGCGTGGTAGCGGGGTGACAACGGGTTCGTCTAGCAAAACGAGCACGGCCGTTTCTCCCCCAAGTTGTGGTAAAGCGTCGGCATTTTGCTCACTCAGCACCGTAATGGCTGCGTCTATGATGTGACCCAACGTTTCGGCATCCCCATGCTGGATGAAGAGCTGGAGCTTGCTGCGCACATTGTCGGCACTGACGCTATAGCTGCTGGGAGCCACGTCTATGTTTTCTTGAGCGAGCTGGTTGGAAACGGCCGTCTTAAAGGTCCCGCTCACCGCCCAATCCGTCAGCCCATTCACAATATATTCCGAGCCAAGCCAGTTGTAGTAGCGATCTTCATCCACTAGTTCGGCACCAGGGCTGGGAGATTGAGCCACGATAAAGTTGACGCCTACGTTAAAGCCAGGCGCAGGCGGTGGTTGATACGTCACGGCGCTAAACAGCGCCACCACCAGCGGCGGAATCAACACCAGCAGCCAACGCCGCCGAAAAATGTTCCAAAATGCACGTAATTCCATAATTTAATGATTGCGCTTTCTTAAGCGCTTTGTACCTCTGCGATTGAGTGATCTGCCTGACGAGCGTAAGCCCCAAAAAAGGTGATAGCCAGGGCGATAGGTACCCAATAGGTTTGTACCTCGCTAATCTCAAAACTACGTTGGTAAATGGCACCCAAATTAATGCCAACCATTACGGCCGCCCAACCAAGCGCCTCTAACCGATTAAAACGCCCGTCGGCTATCCAAATCACAATTTGCAGCAAGGGCAGCAATAATACAATGACATCGTATCCCCAGCCAAACGGCGCGGTGATGACAGAAATTAACACCGTGGCCTGTACCCAGATGTTTAGATCAACTTGTTCTCGATTACGCCACCACAGCCAAATGGTTATCGGCAAAATAACGATGCCCATTAGCTTGGCCCATTGCCAGCCAAACGTGACGGCCAGAATCCCGCCCAGGGTTGGCGTTTCCCAGGCAAGCAGGCTGCCTTCGCTAACGGTTTGCGTATAATCGGCGATGAAAGACGGCCGTAACACAAAAACAACGGCCGTTAACGTCACAAGCCCTGCAATGAGCCCAGCCAATGCTCGATAATCACGCCGCATCCATAATAGATGCAAAAAGATGATAGGCAGGGTCAGATAAACAAGATGTGGCTTGACCAGGGTTAAAACCAGGCACAATCCCGCCACAAAAAGCTGTTCACGGTTGTAAAAGAATACGAAGCCAGCCAGCCCCATAAAAACCAGCGTATTGACTTGCCCCATCAGTAACGCAATCATGGTGGGTAGAAACAGCAAGCCGACGAGAGGCGCTAAATGGTTTCGTCGCTGGCTGCTGTTTTGCACGGCCAGCGTTCGCCACACCAAAACCGAACCCGTGAATACCATTGTGATGTTGGTGAGCAGCCACAACCAGGTTGCCCGTTCAAAGGAAACGGCCGTATATGGCAGCAACAACGCCAACAACCAGGGCGGATTCCAGGTAATCACTGCCCAATCTTCTTGCCACTGAGTATGTTCCGCTTCTGTTTGCAACAACAACTCAGCATCAGCAAAGTTTTCAGATTGAGCCAATAGTTTGGCCGCACTCCAATAGGCCCGGAAATCCCCGCGACCCATCGAGGGTGGCACCGGAATTGGCCCCAATAAAACAAAAAGGAACAGGGCAATTAAAATTCCGGCAGAGAGATATTTTTTCAAAATGCGTTCCTTTGCTGCATCTTTTCCTCCACAAAAGCCAGGATTTTTTGTTTAAACAGTTTGCTATCAAACTGTTTGGCATGGGCTTGAATTTCCTGACTATGCCAGGTTTCTGTTTCAAGCAACTCAACAGCCTCGATGATGGCCTCAACCGTTTGCTGTTCAAACAGAATGCCGGTTTTGCCCGGCACAACCGTTTCCAGTGCACCCCCTGCAGCGTAGGCAATGACAGGCCGTCCGGCGGACATCGCTTGCAAGGGGGCAATGCCAAAATCCTCTTCGCCAGGAAACATGAAGGCGTGGCATTTTGCCAGCAGCGAGGGCAATTCTTCATCTGGTACGTAGCCCAAAAATTCAACGGTGGGGCCAGCCAATGATTCCAGTCGTTTTCTGTCTCGACCGCTGCCCGCAATGCGGAGCGGCCGTTTCATCTTGTTAAACGCTTCAATCAAAACATCAATTCGACGATACGGCACCAGCCGCCCCACCAGCAAATAATAATCTTCTACGTCGCTGCAAGGCGCAAAACGGCTCGTGTCCACCGGCGGGTAGATGATAGCTGATTCTCGCCGATACACTTTTTCGATTCGCCGACGGACTTCCTGCGAAATAGCCACGAAATGATCCACTCGATCGGCGGCTAGACGGTCCCATTGGCGCAAAAACGTGAGAAACGGTGGCAAAATTTTGCGCGCCAGCCAGCCCAACTGTTCCTGTTCAGCATATTGCTGATAGCGCCACACGTATCGCGTGGGCGTCAGACAGTAGCAGATGTGCACGGTTTCTGGCCCAGTAATGATGCCGTGACAAAAACCGCTCTTGTTGCTGATCACCAAATCGTAGCCGCGCAGATCATGCTGCTCAAAAGAAAAAGGGTAGAGGGGGAAATATAGCTGCTGCTTACGATGAGAAAATGGTAGCTTATCAATAAAACTGGTGCGAATGTCCCACGTTTGCCAATGGGCTGGCATCCGGTCTGGGGCGTAAAGCGAGGTGTAAATGGGCGCGTCGGGAAACAGTTCCACCAATGTTTCCAGCACATCTTCTGCGCCGCCGATCTGGTTCATCCAGTCATGAACAAGCGCCACTTTCAGAGAATGTGTTACCTTCATCTGATTTAGATGCCCAGACGGTTCATGCGATCTGCCAGGGCTGCTTCCACTTCCAGGCTTTGCATGGCGTCATCCAACTGGTTGTCTAAACTGCTGGCCTGTACCTCCCAGGCGGCGTCGGCATGGTCCAGACGGCTGCGAATGTTTTCGGCGGCGGTAGCGACCTCACTATCTCCCTGGCTCATCAACGAATCTAATGAGCGCATGGCTTTGGCAGAAACTTCTTTGGATTTAGCCAGCTGGAGCAAAAAGCCCAGCTCCTGTCGCTCTTGCTTGGCGATAGCCAGCCGCCCTTCCAGTTTCACCTTCACATCATCCAGCATTTCCAGGGCAGACACCTGCTTTTCCAGGGAGGCGTCATATGTTTTGATCAGCTCCATAGCGGACATAAACCGCTTTTGGGTCACCATGGCTTCGGTGCGTTTGCCTTGCTTTAGGAAGGTGTCGATGGCTAAATCAAACTTGGCTGCTTCATTAGCCAGGTTTTCCCGGCGGCGGCGCGAGGTTTTTACCTGAGCATACATAGGGGCGATGGTTTGTTTAAACTCTTCCAACTCCCGCTCCGCCTGGCGGATATACTCATCGTAAATGGAGAGATCGCTTTTTTGCAGGGCTTTGTCGGCGGCTTCATGCAGCCGTGCTTTAAACAGGGTTCTGAGCTTTTGTAATAATGAGGCCATGCGGCGATTATACTTTTAAGAGGGGGGGAGGCAAAAAAACGGCCGTTTCCACCAAAATTGTGGAGAAACGGCCGTTTCGAGGGTTCGTCTGGCGTCAGGAGATGAAGAAGCCAGACTGTTCTTGCTTAATTGATGACGATTTCTTCCTCATCAAAAGCATGGGCTTTGGCCACCGGCTCCTCATCGGTGGGCATTAAAGCCCACATAATCAGGTAAACCAGAAAACTGCCATGTCCTAATAACAAAACAAAAATCAAGCGTACGATGACGGGATCGATGTCTAGGTAATTGGCGATACCACTGCATACGCCACCAACCATTTCATCATGTGTATTACGGACCAACTTTTTGTTACTCATTTTTCAATACCTCCACACAGTTGTGTTAATTAACTTATTTGGTTAGCAATTTTTTTGATTGCTTGTCTCTTTGACACACACTATTACGTGGCAGGTTTGAAAAGGTTTCAGCCCAAAATTGATTTACAGTTTTTCCTTGGGGATTTGCTGGCGACGGCGTGGTAGCAGCATCCAAAGGCCCAGCCCAATAAGGGCAATGGGCCAGTAGCGCCCAAGGCCGCCTAGTCCATTAAAAAATGCGCCAAAAATAAAGAACATGACGGCACTGATGAGCAAGAGGCGGCTTCCTTCTCGCCATGAAGCGCGTCGTTGGTGGCCTAGAAGTCCAGCCAGAATCAGGCCGATGCCGACAAACCCTGGGATCAATGTCCAGATGTAGGCCCAGCTTTCCCAGGTGTTGGTTAGATTTTGCACATACAAGATGCCGCCAATGCCCGAGACAATGCTACCAGGAATGGCCATTGCGGGGCTGCCTAATAGCGCACTGAGAATCAGTAGCACGCCTACCGAAACGACGATTAGTGGCCATTGGCGACCAATATCCAGGTTAAATGCGAGGCCGGGAAAAAGTTGGATCACCAAAAAAAGGAGACCCACTAAAATCAAAATTGTGCCAATGATGATTGAACTACGCTTGTGCATGATATTTCACCTCCAACTTCTTTTCAGTATACCCGAACGGCCGTTTGTGTTAAACTCATTCGCTGAATTTCAACCCAAGTATATGGTTGCCTAACTTTGTCCAAACCAGGAGTAAGCTATGAGACATTTGTTAATTACGGCTCCTTTTCCCACTCATCTTGTTGATAAAATTCGGGCCGTTTCGCCAAATTTCCACATTGAACAACGCACCTTGCCAAACGGCCGTTGGCCAGAAGAGTGGACCACCGAAGCCGAAATTTATTATGCTTTGAGCGGTGTGCCCCCACTCGCTAATGCACCCAATTTGCAATGGGTACAGGCTCATTACGCTGGTGTAGATAGCCTGAAGGATAGCGAACTGTGGCAAAGTGATGTTCTTATTACCACGGCCAGTGGTGTTCATGCCGCCAATATGGCTCAATACGCCCTGACCCAAATTCTGCTTTGGGCACATCGTGTGCCTAATTGGTTTAACTACAAGCAAACAAAAAAGTGGGGCGATAATCGTTGGGATACATTTGTGCCGCAGGAACTTCACGACAAAACATTAGGCATCTTGGGCTATGGTAGCATTGGGCGAGAATTAGCCCGTTTGGCAAAACCCTTTGGCTGTAAAATTCTGGTTACAAAACGAGATGCCCGCCAGCTTACAGATACCGGCTACAGTGCGCTTGGTTCGGGAGACGTTGAAGGAAATCTGCCAGACCGCATTTATCCCAGCGAGGCCACCCGTTCTATGCTGGCCGAATGTGATTTTGTGGTCATTACCCTGCCTCTTACAGAACGTACCCATTATCTTTTTGATGAAGACCTGTTTAAGGCTATGAAACCATCTGCCTTCCTGGTAAATGTTGGTCGTGGAGCCATCATCAAAGAGGCCGATCTGGTGCGCGCCCTAAAAAAAGGTTGGTTGGCGGGGGCTGGTCTGGATGTGTACGAAGAAGAGCCATTGCCAGAGGATAGTCCGCTTTGGGCACTGGAAAATGTGATTTTAACTCCCCATATTAGTGGATTTACGCCGCATTACGATGAACGGGCAACGGATATTTTTGTTGAGAATCTGCGTCGCTATCTGGCTGGGGAACCATTGCTCAACCTTGTTGATCGTGGGGAAGGTTACTGAGCCATATTTACCTTTTTTCAGTTGTACCTGTACAGGTCTTCCTGGAAACAGTTTAAAAGAGCCTGTTTGGACATTAAGATGGATACCCGCCTTCGCGGGCATGACACCTGAATAATTATTTTCAGTTTGTAAAAAGAGCTCCGGTTTTTGCCGGAGCTCTTTTTTTGATCTAGCTAACGCTTATTGTTCAAAGCTTAGTTTGGATATTTCAGCCATAGCTCGCCAGCAGGAATGAGGGGGGTACCACCGCTTTGGATAGGCGTGCCGTCTACGCTGAGTGCATCCCACCCATCACGATCTGTGCCGCCACGATAGGCTGCTTTACAGGCTGTTTGACCGCAGTTATTCAGCGGGAACTGCTCGAACCGCACTGGTACACAATCCAGACCTGGTGCGCTGCAGCCGTCTACCACGTCGCCATACCGGTTGGTGTAGCCATGGAAGGTGAACGCACCGTTGCGAGCGCCATCTTCATCATATTGGCCGCCGTCTAGCCCACTGGGTACGGCAATCCAGGCACGGAACAGAGCTTGGGCGGTGTTGTCGTTGCCACCCGGATTCGACTGCGGATTGCAGTTGAACAGCTGCGTTTCGGGATCCACACACCAGAACTGGGTGTCGCGTTGGTTTGCCGGTACACTGGCATTTGTTGGTTCGGTCATGCCAACAGATTCGCCTTGCAAGATGTGCAAACCGTAGCCGACCATGATGCGCTGTTCACAATTCGAGTCACTGCTCAAACAGTTGAAGACATTGCCTTCAGATTGCCAGGAGTCCAGGCTGTTCGGGCTGTTGTAGGGGTGGATGCGGTAAGGTGACGCTTCCGGTGGGCCGAACTGTGCAAAGTTGGCAAACTGCGCGTTGTCGTTGGGCAGGGCTTGGTAGATGCCGCGTTGTGGCCAATTCAAACGGCCGAGATCAAGCCAGCCACCGCCACTGCCAAAGCCGCAACCCGCGAATTCTGCCGGGAACTGATTAATGTTGTCCCGAGTGAGCGGGTAGAACTGACTGTTGATGGTACGGCCGTATGCGCCATTGTTAAACTGCATCCGGGCGGCCCCTTCCGGTGAACAGGCAATCCCCTCGGTATACACGCTATGGAATCGCGTCAAGGCACCCACTTCACCACCAACCTGATGTAGCTCCACGCGGAAAGAGTCAAAACATTGGCTGCCCAATAGGAGCGATTGATCACAAATTTCCAGCCCATTGGTAAAGTAATGCCAGCCATACCCTTCGTGTTTGGCGGTGTTCTCTGTGGCGGTACCTGCTACATAGGCTTCAAAAGCTTCACCCGCTCCAGCATAGGTTTGCCAGGGGTAAGATAGTTCCCCACCGGCTAATGAATAATATTCAGTACCAAAAATGGCGTCCACGTCGTGCGGATTCTGCTTATGCTCATGATCCCAATGGCAACCATAGTCATAGTTCCAGATGCCGTGCCAGGCACGATCATCGTGGGCAACGCCAATTTCTTCACAGGCCGGTGCCCCAGCAAATGGCTGGATATTTCCACCGGGAGGGGGCGGTGCCGTGGGGGATGGCGGCGGTGTTGTGGCAGTCGGTTCCGGCACCGGGCGGGTAGCTGTTGGCTCCGGTGCTGGGCTGGTAGCTGTTGGCGCTGGCGGGTTGGTCGGTTCGGCTGTTGCGGTTGGTTGGGGGTCGCTGCTAGGACCGCTACAGATGATGTTAACGGCCGTACGCGACAAACGCTGTACTTGAACGCCGCGCCCATCACAGGCAACCTCGGCATTGTCGCCGCCAACCAGGCTTAGATTAAACGATTGGGCCCAGGCGGAAACGGCCGCAATCAGCACAATAATGAGAATAACGCCGATGACTACCAGGCGTGATTTAGGTTTTAGGCGGTTAAGTTTTGCTTTCTCGGCACCCAGCACGGGTCGCCGTTCTTGCGGTACATTTCGCTTATTCATGCTCTGCTCCATTTTTGGGTCACAAATATAATAACGTATTTGTGATAATCATCTTTTCTCTAACTTCTTACCTAAAAGATTTAGATAAGTTGTTGAGTGTGATGTGTTTTTCTACAGTTCGGTGTGTCGAATTCTGTTTCTTGTAGAATGGCAGCCCATTTAAGCTTCTTCACGACTTTCTGGGCTGCCATTCTACGGATGTTTCTTCCTACTTCTTCGCTTATTGTTTGCTTCTTCACGCTTAATTAAAGCTTATTGTGTGGGCTGCTTTTTGCGTTTGCAACTTTGCCCGCTTGTTCGTTATTTACTGTCAGGCGTCACCTCCTTGTTCAGATTTTGCAGTTCGGATTTTTCGAGTTGTTGTTGGAATGTGTGGCTGTGGTGTGTGGGCGCGTTATGTCAAATCCGCAGTTGCTTATGGCCGCACTATAGCTATCGGCGGGTGGTGGGTGAATAGGAAAAACAGCATAGTACGGCCGTCCTAGTTAAAGGAACTTGCAACTAAATTTGACGATTTTTCTATAGGTAGGGGGTCAAAACAGGGGCATTCAAGGAGTTTTTGCGCGATTAAGACCCTATTTGCCAAAAGTTACAAAATTTCTTGCGAGACTGTTTCTTTACGGCTTCTTCACGGTGCGTAGGGTCGTTCTTATCTTGCATTTATATTGTCTCGTGTCAAAATTCTAGCTTAAAAGAGAGTTGCTGCGCTTCAGCGGGCGTTGGTTTCTGAGCCCGTACACAGTAGGAGAGTCCGGCCAGGTTCTTTTCGCTGCGAATACGATAACCGGATTTTTGTAGCATTTGTCGCCAATACTCCGTGGTGGGCAGACTAAACCCGGTGATTCCCCGGACAAGCCAATTCGTTTGGCTGCGGACGGATTCTGCCAGCAGCAGCTGTCCTCGGGGTTTAAGGATGCGATAGGCTTCACGCAGCAAAGCGGCACGATCGCCATCCTGCCAAAATTCCCCGGCAACATGGCAGAGCATGATGGTGTTGACGCTTTCATCCGGGAGAGGCAAGAGTTTCAGATTGCCTTCACGCCAGCTTAGGCGCGGATCGATGGGCATAGGCGGTTGCTGAGATCGCCAACGAACTAACCAGGGGCT
>JBNKLQ010000208.1:0-11137 GCA_050292445.1 Promineifilaceae bacterium (SeqCode)
CGATACCTTATCCATCTCCGGCGTACGGAACCGCAGCTTTATTTGCCGTCCATTCGTATGCACCACCGTCGTATGCAGTGACCGATATAAATTATCACGCGGAACGGCAATATAATCATCAAACGTACCGGGTACTGGCTGCCACAGCTGGTGCAAATACCCCAAGGCATTGTAGCAAGATTGCCAGCTATCCATCAGCACCACAAGCCGCATCGTCTTGTCTACTTCGTAAAACGAGGATGCACTCTCACACAAATCCTGGTAGACACTGTAAATGTTTTCCGGGGCTAAAAACACCCGGCGCACATCAAGGTTGGCCTGAAGTAAGCAGTCAAATATCTGACCGCTGATCAGCTGATACTCCTCCTGTTGTTCTTGATGGATTTGAATCAACCGATCGTAAATAATCCGATGCGCTTCCGGATCAAGCACTTCCAGGGACAGAGACTCCAGCTCATTTTTGAGCCACCAAACACCAAGACGATTGGCCAGAGGGGCATAGACGGACAAGGTTTCTTTGGCTTTGTAAATCTGCCGTGAGTGGGGCGTTGCTTTGATGGTGCGCATGTTATGCAGCCGGTCAAACAGCTTGATGATGACGGCACGGACATCATTAGTCATGGCACCTAATAGCTTATGCAGCGTCAAGTCTTCAATTTCTTGTTTAGACAGCTCTTTGCGATTGGCAATGCCTTTGGTGACATCTTTTAGCTTGGTAACACCATCCACCAGGCGGGCAACTTCTGGACCAAATTGGCTTTCAATTTCATCAATAGTTACTCTGGTATCTTCGGCCACATCGTGCAGCAGGGCAGCCACCAGGGCAGGTGCATCCAGCATATATTCAGAGATGTAGTATGCAACAGTTAGGGGATGGGTAAAAAAAAGCTCGCCGGACTTACGGCGCTGTTCTCCGTGTTCCCGGCGAGCAAGGGCAAAAGCTTCCTGTACGCAAATGCGGTCCTCAGCACTAAGGTACTTGTTAACTTGCTCAAAGAATTGCCTACCGTCAGACGCAATGGTATGAGTCATAGACGGTAATGATATTAAAAACGGTAGAAAAGTAAAACTTTCTACACTTTTTTATAATCCACGAAACGGTAGCCGACACCACGCTCGGTGAGGATGTAGTAGGGATTGGCTGGATCTTCTTCTATTTTTTTGCGCAGGTAATTAATGTATAGCCGTAAATAATGGGTCTCGTCCCGATATTCGTAGCCCCATACTTTGGCCAATAATGTTTCGTGCGGCACTACCCAACCCGCATTCTGGATAAGGTGGTTGAGCAGGCGATATTCGGTGGGGCGCAAATCAATGCGCTCATCATTGACGATGACCTGGTGGCGATTGAAATCAATGGAGAGGCGATCATCAATGCGCAAGATGGTTCTGGGTGGTGGGGCTGGCCATTCTGCTCGGCGAAGAACGGCCGTAACCCGGGTCACCAACTCTCGTGGACTAAACGGCTTGGTCACATAATCATCGGCCCCCAGGCTGAGTCCCTGAATCTTGTCATCTTCATCGCTCTTTACCGTGAGTAAAATCACCGGCACTGTAGAAATTTCTCGCAGCAGCTTCAGCGTTTCAAAGCCATCCATCTCCGGCATCATCACATCCATAATCACCAGATCAGGCGTATGCTGGCGAATTTGCTCCAGGGCAGCCAGCCCATTTTCGGCTTCAATAATTTGGTACCCTTCCAGCTCCATATTCATGCGAATAAACCGCCGCATACGGGATTCATCATCCACGACCAAAACAAGGCGCGGGGCTGTAGGTTCTAACGAGTCTGGTACTTGTTCAACCATAATATTTTTTATCGTACAAAGCTAACAACTTCTTCGACATCTCCAGAGGGCATTATTTGGATAAAGTTAATCCGGTGCCAGGGAACCAGCATACTGGTAACTTCCTCATCCAAATAATGCAAATCCTTGCCATCGCGCAGGCGCGGATTATGTACCTGAATGAATTGGCTGGCCGTATTAGGCAGCTCATCAATTTCGCATTCAAAGGCATCTTCATTTCTAATATGGACAATGACTGTGATCATACGAATTTCCTTGTTTAGTAGCCGTTCGCCAATTCCGTTAACTTATTTGCGAATGGGCAGTTATATACACAAACAAAATTTGTTCCACCAAAGCAATTGTGCGCAAAACCAATCGCTCATCAATCAGCTAATCTGTACTAGCAACGTCTAAAAACAGATGAACCAATAAATCACCAAAGCGAATTTCGTCGCCACTGTTCAATGGATAGGGTTCGTTAGGAGACAGGCGATAGTTGTTTAGCAACGTTCCGTTCGTACTGTCCAGGTCAATTAGCATAATGCCTTCCAGCACAACTTGAATTTTAGCATGAAGCCGGGAAACGCCTTTTTCAGCCCCTTCATCATCCGTTAAATCAACTTCTGGAACAAAGTCAGAGGAGGCGCGCCCGATATGAAGTTCGTTTTGCACTTTCAGCTTAAAGCGACGCCGACTGCTAGGAACCATAAGCAATATTTCTTTGGGGTTGTTAACTGGCGTGAGTGCTTCTTCGGTGAGGGGTGGCGGCGGTGGTCGGTCAGCAAATTCAGAAAAGGGAAGTACGGCCGTATTCTCGCCTTCTTCTACCAGCAAGAAACCACCACATTCACTACAAAACAGTGCCCCTTCTTCCTGCGAGGTACCACAATCACTACATTTAGTCATGGTGCTCTTTATCCGGTTTTCCCCTATTAATTAGCGCCCGCGTACCATATTTTAGCTTTTTTCGACCCGCCAGCGACATAGTACCAGCATTGGCAATCCGCGCCATTTCTTGCTGGGCCTGCTGGGCCAACTCCGTTTGGCCCGCTTCCAAAAGGCGGGTACTTAAATGTTGCATACGGGTTGTGGCCGCATCCAAATGGCCGGCTTCTACTTCTTGCCAAACCTTCTCGTTCATACGATACATATTCATCACCCGCACCGCCTCTACAATATCGTCTGGCGGCATTTCTTTGGACAGCTCAGATAGCACATAGAGGCAAAACGTGTGCTTAAATGTTTGTTGACTCAATTGTGGGCCAGGAATATCTGCCACCACTTCAATAGGAATGTTAATACGGGTTTCTACATCGTGCGGCGCTATTTTTAGCTCCAACAAGGCGGACAAGGGCGCGCGCCCCTCCAGATTACCCAAATGAAGCGTCTCTTTATCCAGGGTCAACGGTTGGGAAAATGGCTCTAGCTTAAAACCATACTTGACAGCCACCTTTTTGTGTAAATCCGTTTTGATGACCAGGTTTTGTGCGTAAAGAGTGCCTAATCCTTGTATGCGTTTTTGCAGATGTTCAATAATTTCGTTGGGCTGCTCAATAAAGTTTGATTGTCCACCAGAAGGCGCTACCAACTCATCTAAAAACTGATCGTTCCATTCTGTGCCCAGGCCAAAGGCGCTGATGCCAATGTTGTGACCTGCCACGCGTCGTGCCAGTGCCAAGCATTGCTCAGCATCGCCATAGGTGTGTCCATCCGTTAATAAGATGAGGTGATTGGTGTATTTGGCGAGATCCGCTTTGCCCAGTTCCTTCAGGCCAGCCTGCAATCCGTGAAAAATCTCCGTGCCCCCGGAAGCTTGCACGGAACGAAGCTGCCCGACAACGGCCGTTGGGTTTTCCACTTTACCCGCAGGCATTACCACTTCGGCTCTATCGCTAAAGCTTACGATGGAAAGGGTGTCTGCTTTGGTGAGTTTGTTGACAATCAGCTCGACGGCCGTTTTCACATGGCTCAATCGGCTGCCCTGCATGGATGTACTTCTGTCGAGTACCAGACTCAGGTTTAACGGCCGTTGCTTGGTTTCTTGCGTGGCAGGCGAAATGTCAACCAGTAGATAAATAATTTGCTCCGCATCAGAAACCTTGATCCGATCCCGACTGGCCCGAACCTGCAAATTGATCAATTCCAACGACCGTGTTTCGACCAACAGGGAGTCATAGGTAGCCCGCCGCTCAGGATCGCTTAGCACTTCGTAGGCAGTGACCAGACTAGCGTAAGCAGGATTTGTTGTTTTGTCTTGTTTTTCTGATGGTATCTGGTGGCACAAAGACGTGTAGGCTGCCTTAATTTCATCAGGCGTTGCCTGGGACGTCACCCCTAAAATTTTGTAATACTCAAACTCTTTATCCATAAATAACGGCCGTATCGAGCCAGAATTCAATCTTGTATTATAAGGCAGGGATCATGCGGAGAGCACCGGCAACAGGTTTGGGCAAAAGCAGGAAAGTTTTTTGAAATAATTTATCGCTTTTCCAGCTTTTACTTGAGCAGCCCACAAGAGAATATCCTCTTTGTTTTGTACATTTTCTTGCGATTTTCTTTACTTCACGCACTTTTGTAATGGCGATGGCGTGTCACACAACAACAAACCGTTGAGGGTACCCTTCTCTGCTCTTGTTATAGCGTATTATAAGGAAAAGTCTACCACAACGGCCGTTACATTATCATTGCTGTGGGCAGCCAAAGCTGTTTCATACAGTTCATCCACTATTTGGGGCAAAGATATATCCTGCTCCATTACCTGCTGAATAGCCTCATCAGTCACAAACCCACACAAACCATCACTGCACAGCAGCAGCTTGCCCTGTTTGGGCAGCAGGCGCATATACGTATCTGCATCCACCTCTTCACCCTGGCCAACCGCACGCAGCAGCACGTTGCGGTAGCGGTACATGGTGGCTTCTTCAGCAGTGAGCGTGCCCACATCTTGCAAACGCTGCACTAGAGAATGATCGGCACTAATTTGTTCCAACTTGTCATTGGCCAGCAAATAGAGCCGACTATCACCCACATGGGCCACATGCAAACGCCGCCCTAAAACCAGGGCGATGGTCAACGTTGTGCCGCTGTCCACTTCGAGATCATCTTCAAAAACGGCCGTGTTTGCGGCCTGAACCGCATCGAGCAATACCTCTTGAATGGGCACCTGGGTAGGTGGATCAACCGATTGCAACAAAGGCATATAAATTTTGTTCAGAATGTAGTGGGCCGCCACGCGAGAAGCAATACGACTGGCCACATGGCCATTTGTATGCCCCCCCATGCCATCGGCCACAATGTACAGGCCAAAGGGAACCATAGGGAAATGTCCCCCTGCCTCCGAGCTAAAAATCAGGCAAGAATCTTCGTTTCGTTCCCGGGCACCTACATCACAGCGCACGCCAGCACGCAGCGTCGGTTCCGACAGAGCGCCTTCACGTTGCGGCGTGCCAATATCAATGGTTTCTGACTCTTGGGGATCATCCATAACGGCCGTATCATCTAATTCGGCCGTTTGGGCCACAGCAGACGGATCGGATTCCGATTCAACAGGGGGCTGCTTTTTGGACCGATCTTCAGGCTCAATAAATGGCGGTGTTTCATTCATAATAAATTCCAATCTTTGGGCACCAAACCCAATTACCTCGTGCCAGGCAACTAAGCTGGTAATGCATAAATATAATGGTTGGTTGAGCCGATGTAAACAACCCCATCAGCAACTGTTGGTGATGAAATAACAGGAGAACCCGTGTCGAACTGCCAATTAACATCCCCTTTCTTGGTAGAAAGGCAGTAAACGATCCCATCCGTACCGCCAAAATAAACGGCATCGTTCCAGACCACAGGCGAGGAAGCAATTTGCCCATCTATTTCAAAAGTCCACAGTTGGCGTCCGGTATCCATGTCCAACACATATAGGCTACCATCTGATGAGCCAATATAGACAGCCTCATTGTGTACGGTGGGCGAAGAAACAATCGGACGGCGGCTGCGGAAACGCCAAATGATCCAGCCCGTATTGGCATCCAATGCATACACAGTGCCATCTAACGAACCGACAAATACAATCTCATCCGCCACAATTGGTGATGAAGTAACGCTGCGCTTGGCCTGCGCCTGCCATTTTGTTTTGCCGCTGGCGATCTCTACACAAAAGATGTAGCCGCCTTCGGTGCCAAAGAAGATGCGCTCTTCATCTACGTAGGCAGTGGAACGAACAGGCGCGTAGGCATTCGCCTTCCATTTTGACCGCCCCTGATGTATCTCCAGCGCATAAAAATGCCCATCATCGGAACCAAAAAAGACGTGATCATAGCGAACGACAGGAGAGGCATAAATGGCCCCATTGGTGGCAAAGCGCCAATTTTGGCGACCAGTTCGCCGCTGAATACAATATAAATGTTTGTCTACTGAACCAATAAAAATATTGTCTTCATAAACGAAAGGCGTACTACCACCTACGCTGTCGGAAGCGGGGAATTTCCAGACAAACTCGCCATTTTCGCTTTTAAGTGCGTACAAATTATTGTCATAGGCACCTACGTACACCATCTTGCCAGAAACGGCCGCTTTGCCCCGAATCTCATCTTCACATTTAAACTGCCAGATGGGCTGTACCTGGCTAGGCACTGGCGCTGATGTAGCTCCTGCTTGTGGTGGCGCTGTAGCAGGGCCACCAGTTGGTGGCACGGCCAGATTGGGATTGCTATCGAAAACGGCCGTGCCTGGACGCTGCAACAACACTTCCAAAGCATCCTTCAGCGCCTTGGCATCAGAAAAGCGCTCTTTGGGATCATACGCCAGACAACGCATGATGACGGCTTCAAAGGCAGGCGTAACGTGAGGATTGACTTTACCAATCGGCCGTTCGGCAAAGGTAAATGGCGGCTCCAAGCGGGGGTCTTGCCGCGTTAGCAGATGGTGCAGTGTGGCCCCCAACGCGTAAATATCGCCAGCAGGTTCCGCTTGTCCCCGGTACTGTTCTGGCGGCGAATACCCCTCCGTACCAATCATCGTGCCCTTGTCGCCCATCTCAAATACTTTGGCAATGCCAAAATCAATCAGGCGAATCCGCTCACGATGATCCAGCATGATATTGGAGGGCTTCACATCACGAAACACAATAGGCTGCGGCTTTTGGCTGTGTAGATGATAGAGGGCATCACAAACCTGCATCGCCCAGGTAATAGCTGTTTCCTGGTCCAGATACTCCGTTTGTTCTTCCAGCCATTCATCTAAATCTTTACCGCGAATCAGTTCCAGAATCAGGTATGAACGATCCCCTTCCGTAAAGTAATCAGACACATCGGGAATGGCAGGATGATCCAACATGGCCAACATGCTGGCTTCACGCTCAAACGATTTGATTGTCAGTGCCCGCATTTGCGGATCAGGGGTAGAAATGACCATCTCTTTAACGGCACACAGCTTGGTGACGTTGGGAAAGCGCATATCACGCGCCTGATACACCGAGCTAAACCCGCCTGCACCCAGGGGGCCTACAATCCGGTAACGTTCTTGCAGCATGTCGCCCGGTTGCAGGCCACTACGCTGCGCCTTTTTTTGTCGGCCTCGTTTGCTCGCGAGTTGTCTTGTGGTTAATCGCCCCATAATAATTGGTGGTGGTCTTTTTCCTTTGTATGAGGGTTTATTATAAGTTCACCTGACGCAAATAATCAAGCGACTCGGTACTAATAGCATGGAACTGGGGAACCTATCGGACTGTATCAGGCACAAACCTTCAGTTGCCAGACTCTTTCACCACCAACCTGGGCAGTGTAGGCTTCAATTTTGCGCTCTAAATCATCGTGTGTAGTAAAAAAGGAACTTCTTTGTGAAACGTAGGCCCAAATGGCGTCTATTTTAGACTGTACGGCCGTTGCCGATAAAGTAAAACTGGTTGACTGCCATTGTTTGGGGGTGGGGGTTAATACGGCCGTTACCGCTTCAGGCTCCGCCGCATACGGATAATCTTCATAATAGATAAGCGATTCACCAAACACCCGCTCCGCCGCCAGCCGCGTCAGCCGATGATCCACATGATTACCCACTGTTAAGGGAGCGTAAATTTGGTCCGCAGCAGGCAGTTGGCGCAGCCGGGCTGCCAGCCAATCAACCACGGCTTCATCCGCCGGGTGCCTGGTGGTGATAATCGACTCCCAGTTTGGATAACGTGGCTCGCCAGTGGCTGGATCAGTCCGGTAGATACAGTCTGGCACTGACCAATGAAGATAATCCGCCTTGAGAGTTTGGCAGGCGACCACATCTTCGGCACGGCGCACCCGGACGGCATCACGCGCCAGTTCCCAGCGCTGGTGCAGTGCCCTGGCAAACGCAGACAGTGGTACATCGGCGGTTGGCTCCCCGGCCATGGGCGTTACAACAAGAATGGGGGCGCGGTTGGTGGTTTCCTGGAAAATCTGCCCACCGCAGGAAAGGGCGGCATCATCCAGGTGGGGCGAGAGATAAATTGCTTTGTACCATTCACGCACGGGCCATTCTCCGCTTGAGTTCCGGGCCATCTGGCGTATCAACCACATCATAGCCAGCAGCGGCGATTTGGTCGCGCAAGGCATCGGCCTGCTGCCAATTCCTGTTGGCCCGGGCTTCTTGCCGTTGGGCCACCAGCGCCTGCACCGTTTCGGGCACAGGTTGATCATCTTTCGCTTCTGGCTGCCATGTGGCCATCCCCAACCCAAAAATCTGATCAAAAACAAGGATGGTGGCTTTCTTCACACCATCGGGCAAATCGCTTTTGACCAGATTCCACATCACGGCCAGGGCGCGAGGCATGTTGAGGTCATCGTTGATCTGGTTGGTAAACTGGATGACGTAAGTTTCATCTGGTTCTGTGGGAGCGGGCCATTGGGTTACGGCCGTACGCAATCGTTGCAGTGCGGTCGCCGCCCCATCCATTGCCTGCCAGTTAAAGGTGAGCTTGGCACGATAATGCCCGCCCAGGCAAAAATAACGATAAACCAGCGGGTCGTAGCCGCGATCAATCAACGTTTGCAGCCGCAAAAAATCCCCAGACGACTTGGACATCTTCAGGCCATCCAGCTGCAAAAAGTAGCCGTGCAGCCAAAAGTTGGCCAGCCGGGTGCCGTAACACGCCTGCGATTGGGCAATCTCGTTGGGATGGTGCACCATGATGTGATCTTCGCCGCCGCAATGAATGTCGAAGAACGTGCCCAGGTATTTAGCAGCCATCGCCGAGCATTCAATGTGCCAGCCGGGGAAACCAACGCCCCAGGGACTGTCCCACTCCATCTGCCGCTGCTCGTCCGGCGGGCTGAACTTCCACAGGGCAAAGTCGGTGGGGTTGCGCTTTTCGCTCATGGCGATGCGGCTGCCTGCCTGCAAGCCTTCAATGTTCAGCCGGGCGATGTAGCCGTAATCGTCCAGCTGGGCGGTGTCGAAGTAGATGCCGTCGCTGGTGCGGTAGGTGACCCCCTTGGCTTCGATGCACTGGATCATAGCAATTTGTTCGGCGATGTGGTCGGTGGCCTTGCACCAGATGTGCGGCTCGTGGATGTTGAGCTGGGCCAAATCCTGCTTGAACGCCTGGGTGTAAATCTCGGCAATTTCCCAGGCGCTTTTGCCTGCCCGGCGGGTGCCCACTTCCATCTTGTCCTCACCGGCGTCGGCGTCGTCCGTCAGGTGTCCCACGTCGGTGATGTTCATGACGTGCTGCACCTTGTAGCCGTTGAATTCCAGCACGCGGCGCAAAATATCTTCAAAGATGTAGGTGCGCAGGTTGCCGATGTGGGCGTAATCGTAAACGGTGAGGCCACAGGCGTACAGCTTAACTTCGGGTGGGTTGAGGGGGGTGAACGGCCGTACTTGCCGCTCGTAGGTATCAAAAAGTTGCAACATGCTAAATAGATTACCCTACTCCAGGGGTGTTGTCGAAAGAGGGATGCAGTTTCGGATCGGTTTCGGATCGGCTATTTGTTAAAAACAAGGAACTATTATCTGAACTGGCGTCAGGCCATCAACATTCACGAAGGAGCTTGTACTTAAAATGAAACGACTATTTTTATTGGTTATTGCCGCACTGCTGCTGATTGGTTGCAGTGACTATGTGCCCACGGGCGGATTAACAAATATGGTTAGCCAAGGATGGGATGAAGGCGTAGCGGCCGTCTTGCTGGACAACGAAGCAATTTACGCCAAGGCAGAACATGTTTGGACCGATATGCGGCCGTTGGCCAACACCAACCTGGCTCAGGTCTCATTCCGCATAGAGATGGCTGAAGATGCACTCAAAATGGGTGGCGATGGCCCATTTTATCTTTACGGCGGGGGCGTGATGCAAGTGGAAGAAGCCGATTTTACATTTAAAGATCAAACGCCCATCAGCGCGGTAGGTGCAGGGCAAGTGGCTATTTCCCGGCTAGACGTGGACAAAGATACGCAAATTTTGCATACCGCATACGACTTACACATCGTCGGGTTAACGGCGCAAATTGATGGCCTTATGGATGCACCAGTTGCCGTGAGCATGTTTGGCACAGCCACCACAGGCGGGGTGCAGTCAAATATTCTCACCCAAAATGAAAACATTACGACATTAAAAGCCTTCCAATGCACAGGGCGCATGATTCCAGACAGCAACATGGCCAACCTCACCTACATTGGTGAAACAGAAAAGGGGCAGGAACTGATAGGCGCAGGCATTGGTCTGTTGTACGATCAGCCTGCGGCAAAATCAGATGGATCGTTTGATTGCACCATGGAGGGCACAGGCGGCGTCACCTACCGCTCCGCAATTGAGGGCATCGAAGGCACTCAACTGGTTGACCTGGCGTTCGAAGGATTGAAGGTACAGGGAGAAAATGAACAAACTAGCGCCATCTATATGCCTCATGTTCTCGGTTTTATTATAGGAGATGGAGGTTCTATGAACTTTAACATCGGTATGCCGCCCACCTAAACAACAGCTTCTAGCTGATAGTCTCAAATCAATACAAAACATCCCTCAAAGCGAATTTTGGGGGATGTTTTTCTTTTCGACGATATTTTCAGGTGAAGAAAGAGGGAGTGGTGGGATACGGCCGTATCCGCCGCTGGTACATATCAAACAAGTTCAACATGCAAAACTCCAGTGGTGTTATCGAAGGAGGATGAGTTTTTTGTAAAATAAAGCCGTTCCTTTTGAGGACTGCCCCTGAACAAAGAAGGGATTGTGGACATAACCCTTCCTTAATTAAAAACTGTTATGCGAGAAATGGTAAAGCAAATGATTAAAGCATACCCCTGATTAGGCGTTTTGTTCCCGGAGAGATATCTTCTTGAGAAAGAATTTTCTTTCCTAGAGTTTCAAAGGTTCGGTGAGAAATTTTCTTGAT
>JBNKLQ010000209.1:0-11127 GCA_050292445.1 Promineifilaceae bacterium (SeqCode)
ACATCGACCAAATCCCAGGCGGGCAGCGGCAAATCATCAATGCCGCTGAGGACGGGGCGGCGCGGGTTTTGGCAAACTTTGCTGCCTTCTTTGTAGGCCAGGCCGAGGATTTGGGAAAGTTGAATTTGGGAACGGCCGTCTAACACCCCCAACAGCTCAAGCATCGTTTCTTCACCCTCACCCAACAGCACAAAATCAGCGCCCGCTTGCAAATAGCTGGCAGCCTGATCGCTGGCGTCAGAACCACATAAAATAATGATGCAGCCCTGCGCTTTAGCCATTTCGATCATGGCAAAAGCCGCGTCGCGCATCGCCAGCAGGCACATTTTGGAGAGGAAATTAAAGCTGTCTTCGTAAATGATGGCGTAGCGCGGCTGATGCTGCGCCAGTGCCGCTTGCCACTCGGCTTCGGAATCGGCCAGCATCGCGTCAAACAAAGCAACGCAGTAGCCTTGCTGCCTTGCCACACTGGCAGCGTACAGCGTACCCAGCGGTGGATACGGCTGCATCGCTTGCCACAGCTTGGGGTCAAACTTCAGGTAGTAAGATTGGCCAAAAAGAATCTCAGTCATAAAACTTTGGTCTATCCGCAGATTACACAGATTTTCGCAGATTTTTCGCTTTTAATCTGTGTAATCTGCGAAATCTGCGGATGATAGGAGGCGGCGTTGGTAGGCGGTGAGGGTGCGTTGTTGGTGAGCCTGGAAGTGACCCTTGCAGATAACGGCCGTAAACAAACTCTCGCCCGATCCATTTTGCTGCAAACGCAATTTTTCTATTTTACGCGCTTGCTCCCACTGCTCCAACCAGGTGCCCAGTGGCGAACGCAACGGCAGTTCAGCCACCATTTGTGGCCAGGCAGCTGGCTCCGGTTCAGGAATCTGGACCAAAGGCGGGCCGTCGGCATTGGGCATGAATTGGCTGGCCCAGCAGTTTTGCTGACGCAATTGCGCGTACACATCGTGGCCAAACAGCGGCACCATCTGCACAATTTCTCGTGCGGTGTAAATGTTACGCTCGGGCAAGGTAAGGGCGGATTCAGCCACAAAGTAGTTGGGACACAAAATAATGCCGCGCCGCGCCGCCAGCCGGACGATGCCAATTACCAGGGCGCGGGTTAGCCAGAGACGGCCGTTTTCCGTCACCACAAAATAATCAATATCAGCATCGTCGGCGACATTGTTCATTGCCAGGGAGCCGGTGACGGCCACCATACGCACAAAGGGCAGTTGGGCAATAATACGGCCGTAGCGCACCGCCTGCGGCCATAAACGCTGCGCCCGCCGTTTACGCTCGCGCCGAGTTTCAATAATTTCTTCCCGTTCTGGCAAGCAGAAAAAACCATCACGATGGCTCAAATGATTTGCCAACGCGGAACTACTGACTAACTCCTTGGCAACTTCGTTGGCAGTGGTCAGAAAACCGTCCAGGTAGCGATGAATTTCAACGGCCGTTAACGGATAATCAAACAGATCGACATAGGCGACGGTGCGCCAGATGGCCTGTTCCAGTTGAGTGAGTGTCATTGGCGGCGCTAGTTTCATGCTTGGCTCCTGGAAAAGCGGGACACAGAGTTACGCAGAGAAATCGCAGAGACCCACAGAGAAAAGAGAGAAATATCTGTAAATCTGGGTAATCTTTGATTTTTCAATGCCTGCTTCTCGCCAACGCCCCATTGGGCGGCGGCTAAACCCCAAAGTACCGCACCTTTGGGCAAATACAATGTCGGTTCTGGATGCAGCAGGGCCATGAGAATGAGCGCCAGCCAAACGGCCGTTCCCGCCACATTTTTTGTCGAACGACCGTAACGCCACAGGGGCCACAGCCAAAAAGCCAACCACAATACCAATCCAACCAACCCCAGTTCCGCCCCGATAAGTAGCGGGACATTGTGGACTAATGCGGCTTCAGGATTGATCGCTGCTGCGCTGGGCAAATATTGGCCGAGACCGGTGCCGCGGAACGGCCGTTCCGCCAAAAGCTGCCAGGCCAATCCCAAATCCCGCTGCCGCTCCCACAGCGAACGGCTCTCCAACGGCGAATCCAGCGCCAGCAACCGCCCGGCCAGCACATCGCCATAAACCAGGGCAAAAAGCAGCACACCGGCAGCCAAAACAGCCAGCGGCAACGCAAATTCACGTCGAGGCAGCGATAAAGCAGTACGACGATGCAGCCCAAACAGTAAACCGCCCAGCAGCAATCCCAGTGCCGCCGAGCGAGACAAGCTCACCAGCAGCCCGGCCACGCCTGCGGCCAAACCCAGCCAAAAGAGCCAGCGCCAACCGCCTTGTGCCTTATGCCGATGAGGCCAAAGTAGCAAACAAAGCGCTATCATGAGCAGCCCTAGCTGGTTAGGGTGACTGTTCAGGCCATACGCCCGCAGCCAGTTTTGGCCATCCCGCTGGGCCACACTGGTGCCTTCTACCAATAAGTCTAACGTCGGTTCGCCCAGCCAGGCGAGACCCAATTCGCGCTGTAAAAAAAATTGAGCCACGGCCACCGTACCCTGCACCAGCAGCACCACCGCCAACACCCGCCACAACCATTCCCGCTGCCAAATCGGGTGATTCACCAAAAACAAATAAATAAACCAGCACAGTGCAATCATGGCCGCGATGTGTGCCATTTCGGCGTTGAGCCGAAACAGTACCAGCAGGGAAAAAGCCGCCAGGGGGATGGTTACGGCCGTTTCACCCCAGGAAAACTCCGAAAAAACCAACCGCAAAAGCGCAAAAGATTTGAATTCATCTTGAGGAAATCCTCCACGCCCTTTGTGTCTCTGCGGTAAAAATTGTTCTTCTGCTGCAGCCGGTCTCCAGACCGTGCTGTCTTCTGGCTCGGTTGCACAAATCGCGCCGGCACCGGTCACAGCCTTAGGGGATTGCCCAGATTTTTGGCTATTAATCTGCGAAATCTGTGTAATCTGCGGATAAATTCTTCCTAAAAAATCGCCGCTAACCACTAACAATGGCAGCAGCGACAACACCCCAATTTGCCAGCTCTGGCCGGAAACGGCCGTTGGCAGCGGCAGCCAGGCAAACGGGCCACTAGCAGCCGAGGCGTGACTAATCAAAAGCAGAAAGAGAAATAATCCAAACAAAATTTGGCTCATTTGTGGTTCCCGTTGAGCACTTTTTCGTAGACAACGGCCGTTTCCCGTGCCGTCCGTTCCCAAGAATAATGCTGCGCCCGCGCCAGGCCCAGCTGCCGCAAATGCTCGCGGCGCTCCGGGTCCGCCAGCAGGCAGGCCAAACCGTCAGCAATCGCCTCTTCCTCGTGCGGGTCAACCAAACAGGCCGCCTCACCGCAAATTTCAGCCATCGCCGAATCGCGGCTGGTGAGCACCGGCGTGCCACAGGCCATCGCCTCCAGCGGCGGCAAGCCAAACCCCTCGTACAGCGAAGGGAAAGCAAACAGTGTCGCCAGCGAATAAATACCGGGCAAATCTTCCTGAGGCACATAGCCCAGGTTTTGCACTGCGTCCTTCAAATCCAGCGCTTCGATCTCCTTTTCCAGCGAGCCATTAATCAGCCAACCGTTTGGCCCCACCAGCACCAGCCGCGTGTCGCAGCCTCGCTGGCGCAGCTGGCCCACGGCCCTAATCAGCCGCTTCAGATTCTTGCGTGGCTCCATTGTGCCCACAAACAAGACAAACTGCTCCGGCAGATTATACCGGGCGCGCAGCTGGCGGCGCTGAATGGGGTCTATAAGCGGCTGGAAGCCAACGGGAGCCGCTTCGTGAATAACGTGGATTTTTTCAGCGGGCAATTTCAAGGCGCGCATTAGATCTTGGCGGGCGTGGTGCGAAACGGTGATTACGGCCGTTGCCTGCCTGGCCACATGGGGCAGCAGCAAACGCAGCGCCAGCAGCCGACTGCGCGGGTGGTGCCGACTGTGCAAAAAGAGCGACGCATCGTGAATGGTAATAACTGAAGGGCGACTGAGGCACAAAGGCGCGGTGTTGTTGGGAAAATGGCACAAATCCGGCTGGCGCTGGCGAATAATGCGCGGCAGCATCAGCTGCATCCAGACAAAACGGCTAAAGCCGAAATTGTCGGCCAGGGGCAACGTCCGGGCCAGTTCCGCCTCCAATGGCTCGAAGGGACGATTGCTGAACAGCATGTATTCCCACTCCGGGCGCTGCTGCACCAGATGGGCCAGCAAACGGCCTGTGTAATGTCCCACGCCAGAGCGCTGCCCTAGCAATGGAGTGCCATCAAACCCAATACGCATCAAACCTTCCTTGAAAAGCGTAACGCAGAGTTACGCAGAGAAGCCACAGAGAGCCACAGAGAATTATGAGGAAAAATCTGCGCAATCTGCGTAATCTGCGGATTTTTATTTTCTTTGAACCACTGCCACCAGAGGCCCACGAGCAGCCAAAAGAGCAGCCCAGTGCTGTTGAACAATAAAAAGAAATCGAGCAGGCCGTGCACGGCAAAAGCCAGCAGCCCCGCCCAAATAGCCAGCAGCCAAGGATCAACCGTCGGTCGGCGCAGCATACGCCAGGCCAGCAGCCCTTCCCAGCCCAGCCAGGCAAAAAACGGCAGCGCGGCTAGTAGACCGCCACCAACCAAAAACTCCAGATACCAGTTATTCGTGTGGATGGTCTCGTTCCAGCTGTCGGCGTTGAGCAAACGGCCGTATCCCAAGCGAAAATTATCCAAACCGATGCCCAGAAAAGGCCGTTCGCCAATCAACTGCACCGCCAACCGCCACAGCGTACTCCGATCCGGAATCGGCAGCGCATAATTCCAGGCAGGCGCAGCGCTTTCCGGCTCTGGAAATGGCGAACCATTGCTCGATGGCAGAACCCGCACCATGCTGGTGGCAAAAACGCCGCTCTTCTCACCAAACCAGGTAATCTGCTCATGCACCACGTCCCAGATCAGTGTGTATTCCCCAGGATTAGACGGCGCACGCAGCGGAATTTTCATTTCGGCTGTCTCGCCGGGTGGGATGGATTGGGCAAACGGCCAGCGCGGTTCTGCCAGCTGCAAACCGCTCTCCGCTTGAATCCAGCGGCCGCCCAAATTAATCGGCTGGGCACGGCTGCTGGACCAGGTCAGCGCCCCTGCATTCGTGACGGTAATCGGCACCTGCTGAATTTCATTGGCGGCCAATGTGAGTTGGGGCGGCACCTGCCAACTGGCCTGGTACCAGCCATTGTCCCCTTCGCTGGCAAAGCGCAGCCGGAATACATCGCTCCCGACCGTGTTGACGATAAACATCACGCTGACTAATCCCACCAGCCCCAGCCAGGGTCGCGCCGCTTCGCTGCCGATTATTTCACCGCAGAGACGCAGAGAACGCAGAGTTTTTCTCCATTGGTTTTTATTCTCCGTGCTCTCCGCGTCCTCTGCGGTTCGATTTTTTAGTAGGCTCGTTGAGCCTTTATCCCGGATTGACAACAAAGCCATTAATACGCCCACTGCCCCAACGGTCACAAAACTGGCCCGGCTTAAGGTGGCAAAACTAGCCTGGAGCAACACCAGCAGCGCTAAGATGACGAGCAGGAGAACGGCCGTCTTCCCCACCTTTTGCCACCATAGCCAGCCAGCAACCAGCAGCAGCGGCACAGTCACCTCAATAAACATGGCAGCGTGGTTAGCGTAATCGAGCGGGCCAGTCAGGCGTAAATATTCTCCCGTGACGGTAATGCCGCCGCGAAACGGAGCCAGCCAGCCAAATTCACGCCCAACCCACACCTCGGCCAGGCCAATGGCGGCCACAAGCAAACCACTCACCAAAATCGTCAGCAGCAAATGCGTGCGCTGCCGCTGTTGACGAATCAGCAGCGGCACGGCCAGCGCCAAGCCCATCCCGCTAACCAGACGCAAGGACGCTTTCAATGCGTTACCATTTTGCTCCGGGGCCAGTACGGCCGTTCCCACAAACATTCCCCCCGCCAGCAACAACAAAATCACGCCACGATGCGGCAGCAGGTGTGACGGCCGTTCCCGCCACCATGTCACCACCGCCGCCAGCAAAATCAACCCCAGCAGCAGCTCCAAATTAGTCACCGCCAACGGGCCAACGGCCAACAGCGGACTGTCCAGCTCAAACGGCAAGGTGAGGGCCAGGAGCAGCAGCAGGGCATAGCCGATGTGGCGCGTTCTGGTGTGGGTCATACGGCCGTCTCCAGCAAAAACAGCAAAAAGGTCGCAGCGCAACTGCCCAGCTTGAGCAGCGTGTTGGTTGTAAGCTGTCGGGTAAACAGCAAGGATGCACTCATAAATCGGGTCCATTTATGCAGCGGAAGAGTGTAATCGGCCCCCGCGCACTGACTACTTTTACGCAGCAGTCCCGCGCTTAGATTTGTTTTGGGTGATCAGCGTACCTGGTTTAAAATTCTGCTAATGTTCAGTCGCTTGAATCATCCAGGGGTGACGGCAGGGATAACGGCCGTTTGCACTTTCATCTTTCTCGTGCTCATGCTAAACCAACATGATCCCGGCACTTTCCCCCAGGCTGGTGATTATTTTACAGATGCTAATGAAACACCCGCTAATTTAATTGTTTTGACTGATTCTTTTGGGTATGACGGCCAATATTATTATCGGCTTGCTCTAAATCCCTTCACTCGTGAAAAAGCCGGGTATGGCATCGAAATTGGCAGCCCTCGTTACCGTCACCAGCGCATTCTTTACCCATTATTGGCTTGGCTTTTGTCATTTGGCAGTCCACCGCTCGTCGTCTACTCGTTAATTTTAGTGAATTTTCTAGCGCTCATCGTAATTGGCTATTTAGCAGGTTGTTATGCGAAGCTTGTTGGGCGACATGCTATCCTGGGGCTTGCATTTAGTTTTTTCCCTGGTTTTTTGTACACGCTCAGTCGTGATTTAGTGGAAATTACAGAGGCTTCCCTGATTTTGTTAGGCATGGTTACATTAGTTCAAAAGCGAACCTTTATCGCTTCCAGCTTGTTTTCATTAGCTATTTTGGCTAAAGAGACCGCTTTGTTAACGGCCGTTTCCCTCATATCACAGAAAAAATACCGCTATGTCGCACTTTTGCCATTGATGATCTATGGTGTCTGGCAACTCTTTTTAAACTGGTGGTGGGGCTATGGCTTGGCCGAAACCACACCGAAGAATATTGGCTTCCCCCTTGTGGGCATTGTGGAAGGCTACTTGATTGGCTATGAGCCTGTTCGCTGGGAGATTTTTGCCGCTTTCTTGGGCACATTCTTGATCATTGTTGCATTCTATTTAAGATGTTCCACTGCACAAAAACACGTTAAACTCTCCTGGTTGCTTTACACTGTTTTGCTCATGTCCCTAACAAAAAATGTGTGGATTGAAAGCATAGCTTTTTTACGAACGGCTTCTTTGTTTTATCTTTTCGGAACGGCCGTACTCCTCCAAACCAAAAGTCGCATCGCCAACATTTGCCTGATTGGCATCCTCCTCGCCTGGCTTTGGCTTGCTTACGATCTCTTGCAGGTTTAAGCAATCCTCCCATGCAACCAGTACAATTTTCGATTGTCTCCACAAATTGGCTCACATTGTCTCTTTTCAAAACAAGATTGTCTCTGTACAGTTAGTCTATTCCACCCGATTGGAGGCAACTATGAAGGGCCAATTTGCGCAGCGCATGTCGCGTACCAAAAAATCATTTATCCGTGAAATTTTGAAGGTGACGCAAAATCCTGACGTCATTTCCTTTGCTGGCGGGCTGCCCAATCCCGACTACTTCCCCATCGAGCCATTGCGTGCCGCCGCCGACCGGGTCTTTGCTGAGCAGGGCAGGCAGGCGCTGCAATACGCCCCCACCCTTGGCTACGAACCGCTGCGCGCCTTCATCGCCCGGCGTTACGCCGACCGCACCGGCATGGCGGTTGATCCAGATGAAATCCTCATCACCAATGGCTCACAGCAGGCGCTGGATTTGGTGGCCAAAATACTGATCGATCCGGGCGACCATGTGCTGCTGGAGTCGCCCAGTTATTTGGGTGGCATCCAGGCGTTTACGATGTATGAGCCGGAATTTGTAACGGTGCCATTAAGAGAAGATGGGGTGGATACGGCCGTACTCGCCCAAAAAGCTGCCCATCCCCAAAGCAAACTGTTCTACGCCCTGCCCAATTTCCAAAATCCCAGCGGCATCACCTACTCACTGGAGAAACGACAAGCCGTCAGCCAAATCCTGGCCCACAACGACATCTTCCTTATTGAGGATGATCCTTACCGCGAGCTGCGCTTTTTGGGGGATGATTTGCCACCCATTACCCGCTTCAACCGGGAGCGCGCCTTCTTGCTGGGGTCATTCTCCAAAATTGTGTCCCCCGGCTTCCGCATGGGTTGGATTTGCGCACAACCCACGCTGATGGACACGCTCATCACGGCCAAACAAGGCACCGATTTGCACTCCAACTACGTCTCGCAGCTCATCATCCACCGCTTTTTGCAGGACAACGATCTAGATGCCCACATCGCTACCATTCGCGCCGCTTACAAAGCGCAACGGGAAATTATGGTGGCCATGATCGAAGAATGTTTTCCGCCAGAAGTAACCTTTACGCTGCCGGAAGGCGGCATGTTCTTATGGGTCACACTGCCACCCCAGCTTTCAGCGATGGATTTATTTGAGGCAGCGGCCAAGCAAAACGTGGTCTTCGTGCCCGGTGCGCCATTCCATGTGGATGGCACCGGTGGTAACACCTTCCGCCTAAACTTCTCCAACACCACCGCCGATAAGATCGAAGTGGGCATGACGCGGCTGGCACAGGCGATTAAACAAATGATGGTGAAGGCTCTTTAAGAAATGGGACACAGATTTTCACAGATGAACGCTGATTTTTATTTTCTATCTGTGTCATCAGTGTTAATCAGTGTCCAAAAATTTTGGACGAGATTATGCTCGACTTAACCGTTAACCGCGAAAGCAAACCACCGCTTTACCGCCAAATTGCAGAGCAAATTAAGACGCAAATCAGCAACGGCCGTCTCCCAGCCAACAGCCGCCTGCCCACGGTACGCGGCCTGGCACGCTCACTTGGGGTAACACGCCTGACGGTGCAAAATGCCTACGCTGAATTGCAAGCCGACGGCTGGGTGGAAGCGACGGTGGGGCGCGGTACGTTTGTCAGTACGGCCGTCCAGCAAATGAGCCTGCAACCCGCCGTCGGCCAATACCTCACCCCAGACAGCGCCATCAACGACATGCTGGCCATCAATCAGGTGATTGGCGTGCGTTCCATGGCCATGGCCCACGCGGACCCGGCGCTTTTCCCCCTGGATGCCTTTTGGGGACAGATGGATCGGCTGCGGCCAGAGGCCAACCATTTGCTCAGCTACGGGCCGATTCAAGGTGACACGGCGCTGCGCGTGGAAGTTGTGAAACTACTGCATGAAGATGGCATCCAGGCCACACCGGATGACATCCTGATCACCTCCGGGGCAATTCAATCGATCTCCCTGGCAACCGCTGCCGTGGCCCAGCCGGGCGATACGGTTCTCGTGGAGCAGCCCACTTTTTTGGGGGTTCTGAACATTTTGAAGGCGCAGGGATTACGGCCGTTGCACGTTCCCATGCAATCCGATGGCCCCGATTTGGATCAGATGGAACGGCTCGTCCAAACCCATCGGCCGCGCTGTTACTACACCGTGGCCAACTTTCACAATCCCACCGGCTACAGCATCAGCGCCGCCAAGCGGCAAGCCATTTTGCAGCTGGCCCAACGGCACAATATGCTGATCATTGAAGATGATATTTACGGCAAGCTGGGTTTTGCTGGCTCGCCGCCGCCATCCTTCAAGCAGCAAGATGAGGATAACCGTGTGCTCTACTTGAGCAGCTTTTCCAAAATGCTGATGCCAGGGCTGCGCGTCGGCTATCTACTGCTGCCACCTGCCTGGCGCGATCAACTATTGACCCTGCGCCGAGCCACCGATTTGTGTGGCACGGGCCTGCTGCAGCGGGCGCTGGCCCACTTTTTGCAAGATGGCGGGCTGAAAAAGCATCTGCGGCGGGTGGTGCCCATCTACCGGGAACGACGGGATGCGCTGTTGACCAGTTTAGGGCGGGGGATGCCAACGGCCGTTCGCTGGACAGAACCACAAGGTGGGTTTAGCTGTTGGGTGACGCTGCCCCGCCGCCTGCCGCCTGGTCTGCTCTACCGGCAAGCGTTGGAAAACGGCTTCGCCTTCACCCCTGGCGAAGCGTACATGATGGAAGACACCGGCCACGAATATCTTCGGCTCTGCTTTGGCAACCTGGGCGTGGAAGGCATTGAAGCAGGTGTGAAGCTGCTGGCCACGCTCATCCAGCAACAGCTAGACAGCGGACAAACACGCGGCGACTGGTTGCCCTATGTTTAGCAAACTTTTTTACCTATAACTTGTCATTCCCGCGCAGGCGGGAATCCAAAGGTTCTAAGCTATAGATTCCCGTTTTCACGGGAATGACAAACAAACGTTTTGGAGAACATTAGATGCACACGATTGGCTTATTGGGCGGTATGAGTTGGGAAAGCACCGAACTGTACTACCGCTCGATTAATGAACAAGTGAAACAAAGATTGGGCGGCCTGCATTCGGCAAAAATTGTGTTGGTAAGCGTGGATTTTCAAGAGATTGAAACGTTACAGCATCAAAACAAGTGGGAAGAGGCAGGCCACCGGCTGGCGCAGGCAAGCCAGCAAGTGGAAGCAGCCGGGGCTGACTTCTTGCTCATTTGCACCAATACCATGCACAAAGTGGCCCCGCAAATTGAGGAGGCCATCAACATTCCCATTTTGCACCTGGCCGATGCAACGGCCGTTCTCATTAAACAGGGCGGTCTAAAAAAAGTAGGGCTTTTGGGAACCAACTTCACGATGGAACAAGATTTTTACAAAGGTCGCCTTGTGCAAAAACACGGCCTAGACGTACTGATCCCTCCAGCAGAAGACAGAGAACTGGTTCACCGCGTCATTTACAACGAGCTGTGTCTGGGCCAAGTGCAGGACGGGTCCAGAAAGGAATTTCTGCGGATTATTGGTGACCTGCATGCACGAGGCGCTGAAGGCATCATCGAAGGCTGCACAGAAATTGTGATGCTGGTGCAGCAACAGCATACCAACGTACCCCTGTTTGATACGACGGCCATTCACGCAGAAGCGGCCGTTGACCGCGCCCTGAAGAA
>JBNKLQ010000210.1:0-11089 GCA_050292445.1 Promineifilaceae bacterium (SeqCode)
GGCGCATCTGTTTTAGATGGCAAGATGGCGATGCTTATGATGTGGAAATTGCGGATTACCATTGAGGTGAAATGATGGACAATGAAAAATTAAATCCTGTGCATCCTGGTGAGGTGCTTTTGGAAGAGTTTTTGAAGCCGATGGAACTAAGCCAAAATCGGTTGGCGTTGGATATTCGTGTTCCTGCCAGGCGAATTAATGAAATTGTGCACGGCAAACGGCGCATTACGGCCGATACTGCTTTGCGACTGGCACGTTACTTTGGCATGTCCCCCCAATTCTGGCTGGGCCTGCAAATGGATTATGATTTAGACGTGGCTTCTGATCAGCTTTCAGATCGCCTGGAAAAGGAAGTGATGGTCTACAGTACTGCCAGTTGAGTTGCACTCTTATTTCCAGGCGAAATAAGGCTGCTCGAAGTGGGCGACGCGGGTTGGCTTGCCCAGGAGGCACACTTCGCGGAATTGGTACAGCATGGCGGCCGTGGGGGCGGCAATCCAACTCTTGCCAATGGGCATCAGCAAGACGGGTTCTTTGCTTTCGGGAATGTTGTGCAAGATGGGGGCATCTTCGCGCATTAACTCGGCGACGGGAATGCGGTGGATGGACTGTACTTCGCCTGGATTGGGGCGGAGATCGGTGACCCGACCGCCCCAAACGACAACCGGTTTGATGGTGAAGCCAGACCGGGTGGTGTAATCATCCAAACGGCCGATCACCTGCTCCAGACCCAACTTCAAGCCAACCTCCTCTTCTAATTCGCGCACGGCCGTTTCTTCTGGCGTTTCCCCGGCGTCCATACGACCCCCAGGCAAGGCCCACTGTCCGGCATGTTTTTTTAGTTTCATTGAGCGGCGCGTGAGCAAAACGGCCGCATGATCTTCCGAACCTGCTTCAAACGGAATCTCATACAGATCTGGCTTATGTGCCACGTGGACGATGGTGATGGCCACAGCTGCGGCTCGTTTGCCCTCAGGCAGTTTGCCTGACTGGAAGGGGAAGTGGCGCAGGTTGGTCGTGATGATGTGGCACAGTTCCTGATTGCATTTCAGGTGGCTCATGGGTTAATGGTAGCCGACTTTTACGGGAGTGCACAGGGGGCACCGTTTTCCCGCACAAAACTTACGGCCGTTCCGCCAAAAATTCGCCAGTCGTCAGGTCCAGGTATTGGGTGTCATCGCTGGTTAACGGCCGTAACACAAGCACGTCATCTACCCAGTCAATCGGTCGCCAGAAAGCGAGGTGGTCAGCAGGGTAGGTGGTAAGCCTGCCGGTTTCTATCGCCAGCGTGCCAATTGTCCAACCTTCTCCACAATACGCCTGCTGCGCGGCGAATGCCACTTGGGTGCCATCCGGCGAAAAGAGTAAACTGCCCGCAGCGGCGTTTGCGCCTGGCAAGGGGAATGAGACCATTTCTGTTTGATGGCTGTTCAAATCATACAGATAAAGCGTAAACTCATTGGTGAGACGGCCGCGTAAAAAGGCTACCCTTTGCCCGTCAGGTGACAATTTGTGGCCGATGCCCGCTGTATCTTCCAGCTTTGTTTGTGTCCCACTGCTTAAATCCACCTGCACCAAATCTCCACCACCGAAATAAATGCCGCAGCCGTCTGGCACCCCTCGATGATAGAAGTATAGAAACTGCTCGTCAGGTGAAAAAAAGAGCGGTTCGGCTAGTGTGTAGCCTAAGCCTTGGGTCGTTGGTTCGGTTAAAAGCGTATAGCCAGCTTCGCCATCTCGGCGTTGGACTGTGAGGGTTTCAGTCACGGTAACACCACCGCTAAGTTCGGCAATCCAGTTTTCACTGCTGAGCAGGATGTAATTGTCGTCAAAATTGGTGCGCTCTGCCTGGAGCGTTTCCAGGAGGAGGGGGATGATGGGATCATATGCCAACGTTTCAAAGGCCAGATAGCGCCCGCCCACATTGATGTAGGTAACGGCCGTATTCGTTTGCACGGCTGGATAGTTGGCAATGGTTATTTCTGTAAGGATCAGGCTACTTCTAGCACCTGGTGGCGCACTGTTTTCGGCAATCGTCTTGGCCGAGAGGAAGCCAGCGCGATTGAAATAAGAACGGATGCGTAGTTGGGGTTCGCCGTCCTTATTGCGGATAGTTGTGGTGCCGTTGGTGTGTACGGCCGTCCAGCTGGCGGGCAGTTCCATTGAAAAATGGAGCACTTCGTCATTATATTCTGGCCCGATGGCTGTTTCGTCCAGCGCAATCCAGGCTACAGGCCAGCCGTCGGGGGTAATTTCATAACTCTCCCAACTGCTTAAGTCATAAAGTTTCGTTCTAGGGATTCCAGCGTGATAATACACGGCCAGCCAACGGCCGTTGGGGCTAAATTGAGGATTAGAGCCAGGACTTATCGAACGAACCTCTCCGGTTTCCGCATTCAACATGTAGGTGGTGAAAGGTATCTCAGCTGAATTATCCCAGCCTCCTATGGCCACCCATTTTCCACCTGGTTGCCAGACCGGTGGCGGGGGCGGGCTATCCTGACCAATGGGCTGAAACTCAATATGATGCAACAGTTGCTCGTTCGTATCGTAAACGTCCAGATTACCACCTCGAGTAAGCGCAACCAAACGGCCGTCTGGAGAAAAGCTGCCGGAGAGAAAAGGCGGATATTCCGTTTCGGTCGTGTTTTGCCCATCCCAGCGAAGCACTTTTTCATTACCAGGTACAAGGACGTACTCATCGGGTGAAATGACGGGCTGGCCAAATGATTTGTCGGTTAAGAGCTGATACTCAGAGCCGTCGAGGCGAACGGCCGTTAACGGCCAGATACTTTGCCCACCAATGCCCGGTTCACCCGATTCAACCAGCAGCCAATTATCCACTTGCCCCCAAATGCGGCGCACAGTGCGATTTGGCAGTTTGATAAATAACTCAGTTTTGGTTGAGCAACGATCTCCGATCGTTAACTGCCCATCTTCGACTGAAAACATTTGAAAGTTGGGAGCAGGGTAGACGGAGAAGAAGGTGGGGAGAGACGGCCGTTCACAAGGCAAAATCCGTCGTGTACCTTCTCCCTCAAAGATGAGGTACTCAACATTGTTTTCGTAGATCAGCCCATCGGCTGCGTTGAGAGGCGGTGGTGGGTTAGGCGTAGCCGTGGGGATGTGCGTTGGTACCGGTGTAGGCGATGGCAGCGCTGTGGGGTTTGCCGTTGGCGATGAAATTACTGTTGAGCTGCTTTGGGTTGCTGCAACTGTGGCTACATCTGGTGTTGGTGTCGTGGAGGGCGTTTCTGTGAGAGTTTGCGGCTCCTCCGGCGTGCAGCCTGCCAAAATGAGTAAAATCCAGGAGAAGAAAAATATTCGTTTCATTTAATCACCTCAAGAGACAGTTACAATCTGCTTCCATTGTATGACAAAGAGGTGATTATAAACTTCCATCCAGGCAATCATTTCTATACCGTTCACCTATGGGATGGGATTTTGGTTATACGGCCGTTTTCAATTCCCCCATCGTAAAAAGTGCCTGGAGATGCAGACTAGCATCGGCTAAATTCTTGCTATAGACCTACCCTTGTCATGTTGAGCGAAGCGAAACATCCCTGCGGTGAACTAGTTACCAGAACCCGTTTTCGCGGGTGAGATTGTTGGCCACCGGAGTTTAGAGGGATTCTTCGCTGCGCTCAGAATGACAACAATTGAGGCTTGCTTGGGTGCCGGGGTTGCCAAATATGGGAGTTTACATTGCAAAAAGCTGGCTGACTTTGCGGACTTTTCCCACAACTGCGGGCATGGCTTGGATGACGTGGTCGATGTCGGCGGAACTGTTTTGGCTGCCGACGGTGAAGCGCAGGCCGCCTGTGGTCCAGGCGGGGTCCAGGCCAATGGTTTCCAGGATGGCGGACGGTTTGGGGTCACCGGTTTTGCAGGCGGAGCCGCTGCTGGCGCTGATGCCAGCCATGTCCAGATGCATGAGCAGGTCGTTGCCGCTCATGTTTTTCAGGGCGAAGCTGGCGTGGTGGGGCAGCCGCTCTGTAGGGTGGCCGGTGAGGATGATTTCTTCGGCCGACACCACATCCATGACGCCTGCAATGAGCTGATCTCGCAGGCTGGTGTAGTGGGCGACCCGTTCTTCGATGTTGTTTTGGGCTAACTGGAATGCCTCGGCGGCACCGACGGCGAAGGCAACATTGACCGTGCCAGAGCGACGGCCGTCTTCCTGCCCACCGCCTGTTAACGAAGAAACCAGCTCAATCCCTTCCCGTACATACAAAATCCCTACGCCTTTGGGGCCATAAAATTTATGAGGCGCCATGCTGAGCAGGTCGATGGGCATGGTGGCCATGTCCCAGCGGGTGGTGGCTGCCGCTTGCACCGCGTCCGTGTGGAAGAGGATGCCATGTTCATGGGCCAGCGCGCCAATCTGCTGGATGGGCTGCATGGTGCCGATTTCGTTGTTGGCGGCCATTATGGAGATGAGGGCCGTGTCGGGCCGGATGGCGGTAGCAACGTCGTCTACAGAAACACGGCCGTATTTATCCACCCCCAAAATCGTCAGGTCAAAGTTGAAATGGTCGCGCAGTTGAACGGCCGTTTCCAAAACGGCCTCGTGCTCAATGGCGCTGGTGATCAGATGGTTGCCCGTATTTTTTTTGCGCGCCGCCCACATCACGCCGCGAATGGCCAAATTGTCGCTTTCCGAACCGCAACCGGTGAAAACAATCTCTTTGGCTTGCGCATTCATCAATTGGGCAATGGTGAGTCGCGCTTCATCCAGGGCAAATCCGGCGGAACGGCCGTGCGCGTGCGACGATGACGGATTGCCGTAATGGTCCGTCCAAAACGGCAGCATTTTTTCAATAACCTGGGGATGTACCGGCGTGGAAGCGCCGTGATCGAGGTAGATGTGTGTTGACATACGCTAGGACCGATAGACCCCAAGGGTTTTGCCTGTTACTATTTTGAAATCAGACGAATCAAACCCTTGGGGTCTTTGTTTCTAAACTTCGGCGATGGGGAGTTTTACCGTAAAAGTTGTTCCCTTGCCCGCCGTGCTTTTTACTTGAATGGTGCCATTATAATTCTCGACAGCGACTTTGACCATGTAGAGACCCAGCCCGGTGCCAGCAATGCCCCGCTCAACGGCCGTTTGCGCCCGGAAAAAACGGCCGAACAAATTGGGCAGTGCCTGCCGGGGAATGCCAATCCCATCATCCTTCACCTGCACCACAACCTGGCCATCTTCAGGATACGCTTCCACGCGCACTGTGCCGGACAGCGTGAACTTCACCGCGTTGTCGATCAGATTTTTGAAAATGAGATGATACGTATCCTGGTTGCCCAGCACCGCAGGCATGTCGCTGGTGATGCGCTGGCGGAAGGTGAGACCCTTTTCGGTGGCTCGGTCAGCCAGTTGAGGCAAAATTTCGTCGAACAGGTCGTTGAGGCTCACCAAATCGTTGCTGCGCTGGAATTCGCTGGCTTCCATCTTCACCACTTCCAGCATCTGGCGCACCATCTTTTGCAGCCGGTCGCTTTCTCGCTCGATGACGCCCAGGAAGCGGTCGGCTTTCTCTTTTTGCTGGGCTTTGCCTTCACGCAGCAGACGAGCATACATCAAAATGGTGGCCAGCGGTGTGCGGAGTTCGTGGATGATGCCGTGGAAAAAGTCGTCGCGCAGCCGTTCCACTTCCCGAATTTGGCTCAGGTCGCTAAAGACAAAAATCATCTCCGTCACCTCACCGTTTTCGTCGCGGATGGGGGCACCGCTCAGCAAAATGGGGACCGTGCCGCCGCCTTCCTGGCTCATTTCGGTGGCTAACTGGGGATACTCTTCGTTTACATCAAGGATGCGCTGCATGAATTCGTTGAGGCTGTTATTGGTGAGGCGAATCATGTCGTTGGCTTTGTGGCCCAACAGTGAGGGCAAATCGCGGAACAGCAGGCTGAGCAAGGAGTCGTTGGCGTGGGTGATGAGGCCAGCGGCATCCACGGTCATCATGCCTTCAGACATGTTGGCGAAAATGGTTTCAATGCGGCGTTTTTCGGCCAGTACGGCCGTATGCAAACTGGCATTCTCAATCGCTGCCGCCAGCGGCCCGCCAATCGCTTGCAGCAGACGCAAATCGTTTTCGTTGAAAACCCCGTTTTGCTTGTTAATTGCCTGCAAAATACCGATCACCCGATCCTCAATTTGCAACGGGATACAAATCATGTTGTTTGTCTGAAAACCTGACTGCCGATCCACGCGGGAGTAAAAGCGTTTGTCCGAATAGACATCGTTGATGATGAGCGCTTGGCGATTATCGGAAACCCAACCGGCGATTCCTTGCCCCTTCTTCAGGCGAATGGTGGGCAAATCTTTAAACAAATCCCCCATGAGCATATCCACAAAGATGATGTCGCCGGAGGGCTGCTCGATTAGGCCGACGGAGACGGAGCCGACGTTGAGGGTGCGGCGCACCGGTTCCATGAGCTGGCGGTAAATGTTTTGCAGGCTCAAGGTGGAGGTGAGGGCGTAGCTAATCTCGGAAACCACGGCAAACTCAATGTCTTGCCGTCCAACGGTCTGGCGCAGGTAGGCCCGATCCAGCCCCATCGTGACGTGGGTGGCTAAGGCCGCCATGTTTTCCGGATCGGTAAGGGGGTGTTCATCATCGGGATCAATCAGGCAGAGAATGCCGGGTGGAGTGACAGGGGCGTAGCGGCCTGGTGCGGGCAGCGGCACGGCCATGATGCGTTCACGAGGCAACTGCCACAGCTCGCTGCGAATGAGTTCGGCCGGTGGCTGATTGAATTTTTCCTGCATGGTGGGCTTTTCGGCTGCCAAGAAGCTGGCAAAGGAGGCGTGTTCTTTATTCCAACGGGTTTGCTGGAGACGGCCGTCTTTGTCACAAATCCACACGTCAAAATATTTTCTCTGTGGATCGCTGACGCCGACAATGGTGGTGGTTTGGGTGAAAACGGCCGTTTCGTTGGCCACAACGGCACAAACCCCGTGGGCATCAAAAATATTCAGCAGCTCATCAGCTAACTTCTGCCATAAACTGTGAATTTGGTTGGAATCGATGGATAAAGTCTCACTCATGTGTGCTTAATTATGATGGCGAATTTGTTGGTTCTCAAGGCAAATCATTTACATCTTGAAGTTTATAACCGGGGGCACCCATATTGGCAAGAGGACATTCGGTATAAATTTATTGACTTTTTAGCTATTGGCAATGTGCCACACCTGTACCGGAGCGGATTTTGTGACATTTGGCATATAGTTTAGGGTGAAATGTGGTTGCCCGAACGCCTTAGCTTCTGTATAGTCTTCCATAGTGTCTTCTGACCAATACTTAAAAAAGTTGACAAAGATTCTCTAGGTCAGATCACAAGCCCACTGTACCTGCAAACGCGCAAATTAACAATCCCAGGAAGAATTCCTAACTTATCTTTATAAGGAGTGAAAATGTCTTACATTGAATCAATTCGCGGACGGGAAGTATTGGATTCCCGTGGGAACCCAACCGTAGAAGTAGAAGTACAGCTGTTTGATGGTGCCTTTGGCCGAGCCATTGTGCCCTCTGGTGCCTCCACTGGTGTGCATGAAGCATGGGAAAAACGAGATGGCGACAAGGGTCGTTATTTGGGGAAAGGTGTGCAGCAGGCATTAACGGCCGTAAACGAGACCATCGCTGAAGCCATCGTGGGCTGGGATGCCACCGACCAGGTAGGCATTGACCAGACCATGCTGGAACTGGACGGCACTGAAAACAAGAAGAATCTTGGCGCAAATGCCATTTTGGGTGTTTCCCTGGCTGTGGCTCATGCTGCTGCCGAAAGCCAGGAAATGCCCCTATACCGCTATTTGGGTGGCGTGTATGCCCGTACCCTGCCTGTGCCCATGATGAACATCATGAATGGAGGCAAACATGCCGCCGGAGCCACCGACTTGCAAGAGTACATGATTATGCCTGTGGGCGCATCCAGCTTTGCCGAAGGGCTGCGCTGGGGTGCCGAAATTTATCACAGCTTGAAGAAGGTTTTGGCTAGCAAAGGGTACGGCACCACCGTTGGTGACGAAGGCGGGTTTGCCCCGCGTGTTAAATCCAACAGCGAACCGTTTGAGCTGATGTTGGAAGCCATCGAAAAAGCAGGTTACAAGCCTGGCGAACAAATCATGTTTGCGATGGATCCCGCTGCTTCTGAAATTTACGAAGACGGTCTGTACAACATGAAGGTCGAAGGCAAAAAGCTCACCGGTGCAGAAATGGTCGATTTTTACATTGAACTGGTTAAAAAATACCCCATTATCTCTATTGAAGATGGTTTAGGGGAAGATGATTGGGATGCCTGGGCCTTGATGATGGAAAAGCTGGGCGACAAGATTCAGATCGTAGGTGATGACTTGCTGGTGACCAACGTCAAGCGCATTCAGATGGGCTTTGAGCGCAAAGCGGCCAACAGCTTGCTGTGCAAAGTTAACCAGATTGGCAGTCTGACCGAAGCGATTCAATCGGTAGAAATGGTGCAGCGTCATGGCTGGACGGCCGTTGTTTCCCATCGCTCTGGTGAAACTGAAGATGCGACCATCGCCGATTTGGCCGTGGCTTTGAATGCTGGCCAGATCAAAACGGGGGCCCCCGCCCGCAGTGACCGTGTCGCAAAATACAATCAGCTTCTGCGCATCGAAGATGATCTGGGCGATTCCGCTATTTATCCTGGTTTGAAGGCGTTTACTAACCTGCGCCTTTAAGCAGTAATCGGTAATCAGTATTCGGTGATCAGTGGTTAGTTGATGACTGAATACTGAATGCTGTTAACTGAATACTGTTTACCTGAATCTAATCTTTACGCGGTAAACTCTGCCCACTTTTGCTAAACACATACAGTTAAGGATACAACCATGATTCGATTTGAAGATGAACAAGAAGAAACGGCCGAAGAGAACGGCAAACCAAAGAAAAGTATGCTGGATCGGCTGTTAGAGACGCGAACCATTACCATTTTTGGCGAAATTAATATGAAGCTGGCGCAGGAAGTGACCGAAAAGTTGATGCTGCTGGCGGCCGATTCTGATGATGACATTAAAATCTTCATCAACTCGCCCGGTGGGCACGTGGAATCTGGCGACACCATTTTTGACATGATTCGTTTTGTCAAACCCAAAGTCAAAATTGTGGGGACGGGCTGGGTCGCCAGTGCTGGTGCCCTCATTTACGCGTCGGCTGAACGAGAAGATCGCTATAGCTTGCCCAATACGCGCTTTTTGCTGCACCAGCCGATGGGTGGTGTGCGTGGCCAGGCGCAGGATATTGCCATTGAGGCCGAAGAAATTATCAAGATGCGCGAGCGGCTAAACCGCATTTTCTCTGAGCAAACCGGCCAATCTCTGGAAAAAGTGTCTAAAGACACCGACCGAAACTTTTGGATGGGAGCGCAGGAAGCCATTGATTACGGCCTTGTTGGGCAAATCATCACTTCAATTGAGGAAATTGATTAACTGATTCGTTGGTCAATTTTACAAAATTGACCTACAGATGTATAGCGTGCGAAAGTTAGCATAACTTTCGCACGCTTTTTATTTTTGCCGCCGGGCCAGGGCGTTCATCATCATGATGAAGGCGGTGATCATCCCCAGCATGAAGGTGATGGCGATGATGATGAGTAAGGTTGTGAGCGGGATGAACATGTTATTTACTCCAGAGACCCTAAGGGTTTAATAGCCGAAAATTTTAACTGCTAGAGGGTAAAACCCTTAGGGTCTATACATTATGTTTAGCTAAACATACCGGCGGGCATCGCCCCTTGCTGGCTCATGCTGATGGTGGATTGGGAAACCAGGTTGAAGATGCGGCGCAGTTCCTGGTGATCTAGGCCAGCGGCAAGTACATCGGGGAAGCCAATTTCATCGGCCAATTTACGCAGCTCGGCGGGGTTGATGCCGCCGTTGCGGAAGCCGACGTAGGCCAGGGTGTAGATTTCGTGCTTAAGCAGCTCGGTGGCTGCGCGGCGAATCTGTTTTGCCCGCTGCTTGGAGACATTGTCGCCACCATCGGAGTAGACAATGACGATGCAGCGCACCATGACGCCGCTTTGACGCAGTTGTTGAGCGTAGAGCACCATGTTGGTCAATCCACCAGCCACGGCGTCGTAGAGGGCAGTGGAGCCGCTGGGCGCATAGCTGCTGCGGGTGAGCGGCGCGATGTCTTTGAGGGGCATGTAGCCGTGCAGCAGGGTGACGTCCTGGTTGAAGAGGATGGTGCTCATCAGAATATCGTCGGCGGCGCTGGAGCCGCGCATGGCGGCCAGATAATCTCCATTGTAGGCGGAGATGAGGTCGCTGGCGTGCGGGGCCATCGAGCCACTCATGTCCATGATGTTCATGGCCAGGGTGACTTCGTTGCTGGCGATTTGGTTAAGGGGTGTGCCAACGGCCGTTGCCATCGTGGGCCCGTTCAAATTAGACACTACCAAATCCATTGTGTTGTTGGTTAATCCATCTGCTTGGGCTGATTGAAATAAATTGTCCAGGTTGCCCAGTCCGTTATTGTTTGTTGTCATGATGATCTCCCTTAGAACAAATGGGACGCTGATTTGCCTGATCTACCTGATTTTTTTGATCATGGGAATGTCGCAGGGCGACCGCTTTGCGTACAGGAAAATCAGCGTTCTATTTTTATTTTGGATGTAGAGCCCTGGTTATTTAAAAGGGCAGTTTGTCTGTGCTGTCGATGAAGTTGACGCCTTGCTTGGCAAAGTCGGCGAAGCGGGCCTGGGCGATGGCGTGAAAATCGACGTCTGGGTGCAGCACGGGGGAGGTGCAGTCACGCAGAAAATAAATCTTCTGTAAGGCCTCCGGCTGGCTGCTGAAATCTTCCACCAGATCCTCGACTGTTTCCAGGACGCAGTGGCTTTCCGCTTCCCCAGCGATGACCACGACGTCTGCCTGGGCCAGGGTGTCCAGGAACGGTTTGTTCTTGCCGCCCATCGGATGATTCGGTACGGGTACCTCCGGCTGGATGATGGAGTAATGTTCGGTCAAGGGAATGCTGCCTTTGGTCAGCCATGTCGGTTGTGTTTTCCTCGCGATACTGTGCCAGAGAACGGCCGTAAATAATTCAGGATCCAGCGCGTTGCCAAT
>JBNKLQ010000211.1:0-11044 GCA_050292445.1 Promineifilaceae bacterium (SeqCode)
TTGCCCGTCATCCAGCGCGGCCATATCCACCACAACCATCTCCGCCAGATCGTCCGGCCAGCCATCGCTGCCACCGTGCCCGACTTCCTCGTAATTGCTAATCAGCATATACGTATCCTGCGCGGGCTTGACGCCAGCGGCTTTGGCAGCACGGTAGAAGGGCATCGTGCCGTACATTGCGCCGTGGTCGGTGAGGGCGATAGCCGGTTGGTCTAGCTCGGCGGCGCGGCTCACCAGGTCTTTAACCCGGCTCAGGCCATCAAGCAATGAAAATTCGCTGTGGCAGTGAAGATGAACAAACTGGTTGTGATTTTCACACATGGTGGATAATGTTCCCTTAAATTTTTTCGGCGAGGAAGGCTATCAATACAGTTAAGCGAGCGGCAATTGTTGTATTGCCCCACATGGGCACAAGTATAACACAAACGTTTGGCTTGAATGTTAAAAAATCAAAATTTTAAGGGCGGATTTTTTGTACCAAATCTTTCGCAATTGGCCAAGCAGAGAAAAATGTGAATACGACAAAATAAATGCCGATTTGGTATTGATATTGAATGGTCAATATGGTAAGATGCTCAAACATCTGATTAATTTGATTTATTGGATCATTTAGATGAATAAACTCACTCCCACTATTTATGACCGTTGCTTTTTCCAGCACAAGTTGGGCTGTTTACCGCTTGATCGGCGACAGCGCTTATCTCCCTCATGCGCCTCAATAAGCTAGACTCTCCCTTCCTCCGTTACCTGGTTGATAGCCAGGTGGCCCCCGGCGAAAGATTGCCAACCCTTAACCAAATTGGACAAGAATTGGGTATCAGCGTAGGCAAGCTGCGTGAGCAGTTGGAAATTGCGCGTGGCTTGGGCCTGGTTTCTGTACGGCCGCGTGTGGGCATTGTGCGCGAACCGTTCGATTTTTCGCGGGCGGTGCTGGCGGGTGTGCTGTTTGGTCTGGGCACGGGCGAGGCCCATTTCCAGCAGTTCAGTGAACTGCGGCAGGCAATTGAGATCGATTTTTGGGAAACGGCCGTATGCAACCTCACCTCCGAAGACAAGCGGCTCCTACAGCTTTTAGTGTCCAAAGCGTGGGCCAAACTAAAAGGTCACCCGATCCATGTACCCAATGAAGAGCATCGCCAGCTGCATCTCACCATTTTTTGCCGCTTGGACAACCCATTTGTTCAGGGAATGCTGGCCGCTTACTGGGATGCCTACGAAGCCAGCGAGCTAACCCGTTTCTCGCCCTATGAATATTGGTTGGAAGTGTGGGATTACCATGAAAAAATTGTCGAAGCCATCGTGCGGGATGACTTTGTGGCGGGTCTGGCCTTGTTGAAAGCCCATTTCGATTTGCTGCCACATTCTACAGTAACGATGAGTTCGAATAGCAGTAAAAGCCAATAACTTTATTTTAAGCAGCTTTTTAATTGGAGCACCATAAGGTTGTTCCAGTAGGAGGTTTGACCGGATGAGTTTGAAACACGAGTTAATGAGTGAGCGAGTAGCTCATCTCGATTTATCAAAGTTTTGCCAGGTGCCTGGGGGAACGGCCGTACACGCCGCCCTGGCTGAAATGCGGCAAAGCAAAACCAACGTTTGCCTCATCACCCAGGGGAACCATCTTAGTGGCATTTTGACTGAGCGGGACGTTTTAACCAAAGTGGCTACTGCTCCCGAAAACTTAGATGTGCCTGTCGATGAGATCATGACACGTGATCCCATCACTGTTACGCCAAATGTGAGTGCTGCCGACGCGCTTTGGCTAATGGATAACAAAAAGTTTCGCAATCTGCCGGTAATCGATGAATTTGGCAAAATTAAAGGCAATATGACACACCAGGCCGTTATCAGCTTTTTAGCTGCTCGCTATCCCGTTGAGGTGCTTAACCGCCCGCCACGCCCAGACCAATTCCCGCGCAAGCAGGAAGGCGGTTGACGGTAAACAGTAATCAGTGAACAGTATTCAGTAAATCAGTGCAGAACTGATTACTGACCTACTGATTACTGACCACTGACTCACTGAATTTAGGAGAAACCCATGAAAGAAGAAACCCAATTTAAAGAATTAGACTCCATTGTGATCCGCTTTGCTGGAGATTCGGGGGATGGGATGCAGCTGACCGGCACCCAGTTTACGAATACTTCGGCCGTTTTTGGCAACGACATCAGCACCATGCCCGACTTTCCCGCCGAAATTCGCGCCCCGGCCGGGACGCTGGCGGGGGTCAGTGGCTTCCAGGTGAACTTCTCTAACAGCGACGTTTTAACGCCGGGCGATTCACCCCAGGTGTTGGTCGCTATGAATCCGGCAGCGCTAAAAGCCAGCCTGACTGAGTTGGAACAAGGCGGCACCATCATTGTGAATACGGATGCTTTCAGCCAGACCAATTTACGCAAGGCCGGGTATGAAGAAAATCCACTTGAGAACGAATCCTTGAGCCGCTACCAGGTGATTGAAGTGCCCTTTACCACCATGAACCGGGAAGCGCTTAAGGACATCGAATCGCTTTCAATGAAAGAAAAAGATCGCTCGCAAAACTTCTTTGCTCTGGGCATCGTTTTTTGGATGTTTGATCGGCCCATGGAAATGACCCTAGAGTGGGTGCAGAAGAAGTTTGCTAAGCGACCTGACCTTATCGAGGCGAACACCAAGGCGCTGCAAGCTGGCTACTTTTTTGGTGATACGACGCGTACCTTCCAACATCGCTACCGCGTTCGTCCCGCTGAGCTGCCTCCCGGCACCTACCGCAAAGTCACAGGCAACGAGGCGATGGCGATGGGGCTGGTAACGGCCGCACATAAAATGGGCAAACCGCTCTTCTACGGTACCTATCCCATCACCCCCGCCAGCGACATTTTGCACGCGCTGGCTCCGCTGCGTAACTTTGATGTACGCACCTTCCAGGCAGAAGACGAAATTGCGGCAATGGGGTCGATTATTGGTGCGGCTTTTGGCGGTGCTTTTGCTGTCACCGGCACCAGCGGCCCCGGCGTTGCCCTCAAAAGTGAGGGAATGGGGCTGGCCATTGCTCTGGAATTGCCCATGGTCATTGTGAATGTGCAGCGCGGTGGCCCTAGCACTGGCTTGCCCACCAAAACCGAGCAGGCCGATTTGCTTCAAGCGATGTTTGGTCGCAATGGGGAAAGTCCTATTGTGGTGGTTGCGCCGCAAAGCCCGGCCGACTGTTTCAACATTGCTGTGGAGGCGGCTCGTTTAGCTATTCGCGCCACCACGCCCGTCATGATCTTGTCGGATGGCTTCCTGGCAAACAGCTCCGAGCCGTGGTTGGTACCTGACCCGGCTGAAATTGCACCAATTCCGGTGACGCATCCGGCGGCGCGAGACAATGGTAGTGAGGAACCGTTCTTGCCTTATGCCCGTGACGAAGAAACGTTGGCGCGGCCCTGGGCCATTCCGGGGACGGCCGGGCTGGAGCACCGTATTGGTGGGTTGAGCAAGGCTCCGCTCACCGGCAATGTTTCCTACGTGCCTAATCATCATCAGCAGATGGTGAGTGAACGGGCGGAAAAGATTGCCCGCCTGGCCGATTTCTTGCCGGAGCAAGAAGTGTTTGGGCCTGAAGAAGGGGATTTGCTGTTGTTAAGCTGGGGCGGCACGTTTGGGGCGGTGCGTTCAGCCGTTACCAGAGCACAGCGCAACGGCCGTTCCGTAGCCCATGCCCATTTGCGTTATTTGAACCCGCTACCGCGCAACATTCGTGACATTTTGAGCAACTACAAGCAGGTTGTTGTGCCTGAACTCAATGGGGGACAGCTGGCCTTTTTGTTACGCGGCCGTTTTGCCCTGAACATTCAGTCGTTCCCTAAATTGCACGCACGGCCGTTTAAAATCAGCGAAATTACCAACAAAATTGAGCAGCTGCTTGGCTAAATTTGTGAACAACCTCCCGGAGGTTTCGTCCAAGACGAAGCTCACTAGCTGAACCTCCGGGAGGTTAACTCGGAGAAAATTATGAGTATTCCACTTACCTTAAACCGCAAAGATTTCGTTTCTGACCAAACTGTTCGCTGGTGCCCTGGCTGTGGCGATTACGCTATTTTGGCCTCTGTGCAAAAAACGCTGCCCGACATCGGCGTGCCTAAAGAAAATATCGTTTTCATATCCGGCATCGGCTGCTCCAGCCGTTTTCCCTACTACATGAACACCTATGGCATTCACAGCATCCACGGCCGTGCGCCCACGCTGGCCACCGGGTTGGCCATCTCCAATCCCGAACTAAGCGTTTGGGTCATCACCGGCGATGGGGATGGACTGTCCATTGGTGGCAACCACCTCATCCATGCCATTCGCCGCAACGTCAATTTGAACATTCTCTTGTTCAATAACCGCATCTATGGCCTGACTAAAGGCCAATATTCGCCCACTTCACGGCGGGGTGCCAAAACCAAGTCTTCGCCGATGGGGTCGTTGGAGCAGCCGCTGAATCCCATCGCCCTGGCCTTGGCGGCTGAAGCGACCTTCATTGCCCGCTCCATTGATGCCAATACCAAACATTTGGGCAGTATGCTGTATGCTGCTTCACAGCACAAAGGCGTCTCCTTTGTGGAAACTTACCAAAACTGCGTCATCTTTAATCCTACCGAATGGGAAGGACTGGATGATCGCCGTGTGCGCGACGAAAATATTTTGAATTTGGAACACGGCCAGCCGATGATTTATGGCAAGGATCGGGACAAGGGCATTCGCCTGAATGGCTTCCGGCCGGAGGTGGTGCAGTTGGGCAACGGTGTGAGTGAAGCTGATCTGCTGGTGCATGATGAAACCTCGATGGAGTTGGCCTTTATTTTGGCAGGCATGGAGTTTCCTGAATTCCCGGCCCCGATGGGTGTGATTCGACGGGTGCAAAAGCAAACGTACGGTGACGGGCTAATGGACCAGATTACCACCGCGCAAAAAACCAAAGGTGTCGGCGATCTGCGCACGCTTTACGAATCGGCTGATTTGTGGACGGTCACAGCGCAGGAAGACAAGCCCGTGAAATCGAAGCAGACGGGTCGATTGTCGCTGGAGATGGACGAAGAATATGTCGATGAGATGGACCGGGATCGGGAACCGACCACCGAAATGCAGGACCGGTTGATTGAAGACACAATCGCAGAGTTGGCGCCTAAGGCACCGATAACGATCGATGCCCATGCCTCTCTAGCCAAGGCGGTACGCCAAATGAATACGCATGGCATTGGCTGTCTGCTGGTGACGGATGCCCAGGACAAGCTGGTGGGTATCTTTACTGAGAAGGATGTGCTGCATCGCGTGGTGGGGTTGGTGGATGATTTGGAAACGGCCGTAATCGCCAACTACATGACACCCGATCCCATCGCCCTGATGGCCAACCTGCCTATTGCCCAGGCGCTGCACGAAATGCATGTTCACGGTTTCCGGCATTTGCCGTTGGTAGATGATGAACACCGCCCTGAAGGCGTTGTTTCTTTCCGTGATGTTATTCATCATTTGAAGGAGACGCTTGCTTAACGTAAGCTAAATTTGTTACCCAGGTTCAATTAGAGAAAGTTAAACTCGTAGGAGAGGTTTGTCCGCTCTTATGAGTTTCTTTTTTCCCAATTGGGCAAACTTGTACAGTGACCAAGGAGATTTTTATGGGTGTTATCGAAATTGCACCAGATGAAGCCGCAGCCGCAGAACGGCCGTCTGTTGTCAATGATTTTTCAATTGTGGCTGCCACCGCCAACGGCACCGGCAGCCAAACCGCTAACCTGGCCATCCTGCGGGCCATTTTCAAAATGGGCATCCCGGTTAACGGCAAAAATATTTTTCCGTCCAATATTCAAGGACTGCCTACCTGGTACCATATTCGTGTCAGCCACGAAGGGTACGTGGCCCGGCGGCATACCTCCGAAGTGCTGATCGCCTTCAACGCAGCCACCGTCAATGAAGATATTCAGATACTGCCCCCCGGCGGCATCTGCATCCACAACGACGATTGGCGTTCGCTGCCGCAGCGGGACGACATTACCTACTATGCCATTCCGGTGAACCAGTTTGTGCGAGAAACCGGCATGAAGGGCAAGCTCAAGGATTACATCTCCAATATGGTTTATGTTGGGGCTGTGGCCCAACTGCTGGGCATCCCGTTAGAGAAGTTAGACGATGCCCTCGATAACCTTTTTAATGGACGACGCAAGCTGGTTGATTCCAACATGGCGGTCGTAAAAACCGCCTACGATTGGACGGCTGAAAATATTCAAAAAACAGATCCCTACCGAGTTGCAGAAATGGATGCCACCACAGGCAAAGTGATGATTACCGGGAATGAGGCCGGTGCCTTAGGCTCTGTTTATGGGGGTGCTACTTTTGTGGCCTGGTATCCTATTACTCCCTCCACTAGCTTTGTCGATGGGCTTAATGAGTATCTTCCCAAGCTGCGTCGTGACCCCGAAACGGGCGAAAAAACCTACGCTGTGGTGCAGGCAGAAGATGAACTGGCGGCCATCGGCATGATTTTGGGGGCAGGCTGGGCTGGGGCGCGTTCCGTCACGGCTACTTCCGGACCTGGCATTTCGCTCATGTCGGAATTTGCCGGATTGGGCTATTTTGCCGAGATTCCGGCTGTCATTTGGGACATCCAGCGAGTGGGGCCCAGCACCGGGCTGCCCACGCGCACCGGGCAGGGGGATGTGATCTCTACCTACTATCTGGGGCACGGTGATACCAAGAACGTGATTTTGTTGCCAGCCACTGTGGGCGAATGCTTCGACTTTGGCACCACTTCGTTTAATTTGGCCGAGACGCTGCAAACGCCTGTTTTTGTCTTGAGCGATCTGGATTTGGGGATGAACAACTGGATGACAGAGCCATTTAGTTATCCTGAAGAACCGATTACGCGCGGCAAGGTGCTGACGGCTGATGAAGTGCAAGAAAAAGGCTTTGCCCGTTACAAGGACATTGATGGTGATGGCATTGGTTACCGTACGCTGCCCGGCAATGAGCATCCCTTGGGTGCCTGGTTTGCCCGAGGCACGGGGCATAATGAAAAGGCCGTTTACAGCGAAAAGTCTGAAGATTGGCTGAACAATATGGCTCGGCTGGAGCGCAAGTTTGATACGGCGCGCCAGCTTGTGCCCGCACCTGTGGTGGATCAGGTTGACGGGGCAAAGATTGGCATTATTGCTTACGGGACGACCAAGTTTGCCATCGATGAAGCGCGCGATCGGCTGGCGGCTGATGGTACACCGACCAGCTTTATGCGCCTGCGGGCCTTGCCGATTAATGATGGCGTAAAAGAATTTGTGGCGCAGCATGACCGAGTATATGTGGTTGAACTTAATCGCGATGGCCAGGTCCACAATATTTTGCAAACAGAGATGCCTGAAATAGCAACAAAGCTGGTTTCGCTGGCTCATCTTGACGGGATGCCGCTGACGGCACGTTGGGTAGTTGACGCTATTTCTGAGAGTGAAGGAAACAAATAATGGGTAATAGACGAGCGGCACGCGTAAATTTAATTGGATTGTCGAAGACAGATTATAATGGCAACCCTTCTACATTATGTCAAGGTTGTGGCCACAATTCAATCGCTAGCCAGATTATCCAGGTGGCGTATGAATTAAGCATTCAGCCGCATGAGATGATTAAGCTGAGCGGCATTGGCTGCTCTAGCAAATCCCCGGCCTATTTTTTGGGCCGGTCGCACGGGTTTAATTCGCTGCACGGCCGTATGCCGTCCATCGCTACCGGTTCACTGATGGCCAACCACACGCTGCACGCTATTGGCGTCAGTGGCGATGGCGATACGGCCAGTATTGGCATGGGTCAGTTCAAACACATGATGCGGCGCAATGTGCGCATGGTGTACATTGTGGAAAACAATGGCGTGTATGGCCTGACCAAAGGGCAGTTTTCGGCGACGGCTGATGAGGGTCAGGAGCTGAAATATGCCGGACGAAACGAACTGCCGCCGATTGATATTTGCATGGAAGCGATTATGGCTGGCTGCGGATTTGTGGCTCGCTCTTTTTCTGGCGATGCCAAACAGGTACGAGAATTGTTGAAGGCGGCGTTGAGTCATCGGGGGACGGCCGTTTTAGACATCATTAGTCCGTGTGTGGCTTTTAACAACCATGATACCTCAACCAAGAGCTATGGTTACGGCCGTGAACATGAAGATCAGCTTCACGAAGTTGGCTGGGTTCCTCCGGCAGACGAGATCGAAATCGAGGAGTATGCTCCCGGCGAGATGCAGGTGGTGGGAATGCACGATGGCTCACACATTCAACTGCGCAAGCTGGAAGAGGATTACGATCCGACCGAGAAGATGGGCGCGCTGCACCGGCTGATGTGGGCCCAGGAAAAGCAGGAATTCATTACGGGCCTGATTTATTATGACGGCGAGCGGGAATCTTTGGCCGAAGCCAGCGATCTCACTGAGACCCCATTGGCTCACTTGCCCGCTGAGAAGATACGGCCGTCTGCCGAATCGCTTGAAGAAATTATGGCCAGCTTGATGTAGGCAAACGACGCACTAAAATAAAAAGGCCGTAGACAATTTTGTCTGCGGCTTTTTTTATTTTCCTCAGATAAATTCTAAAATTCCCCAATTTTGCAGACATACAGTGATTTTTAGTCGTCAAAATCAATAGGACGCCGATAAACGCTGATGACGCAGATTAAAAAAGATCAGCGTTTATCGGCGTTAATCAGCGTCCTGCTTTGATGTTGACAGATGCTGTCAATCTGCGTAGTCTTGACGCTGAGGCTTCAAGAATGAGCGACAAATATCCCCCAAAACTGACCGATCCTACTGGCCGCACCCATGAGCTAACCGGCGATGTGACGACGATTGGTCGCGCCATCGAGAACGAGATTGTGATCAGCGGCAAGCGCGTTTCGCGCGAACATGCGCGGGTGCGTCGTGAGGGTTGGCGGCTCATTCTGGAAGATTTGGGCAGCACCAACGGCACGTTTTTAAATGAGCAGCGCGTTTTGGAGCCAATGCAGCTGCGCGACGGCGACCACATCAAAGTGGGGGATGTGGCGTTTGTCTTTCACGATCCAGAAGTGACCTACCAGGACACGATGCTGCCGGAATTGGAAATGGATATTGCCGCCGGATTGGTGCGGGTGAATCGCCAGCTGGTGGAGCTAGCCCCCAAAGAATTTGAACTGCTAGCCTATCTCTTTTCGCAGCCAGGGTTGGTTTGTTCGAAGGATGCTATTGGCACGGCCGTTTGGCCGGAATATGAAGATAGCGTCTATGATTATCAGATTGAAAACCTGGTGCGCCGCCTGCGCATGAAACTGGAGCCAGACCCCACCAATCCCCAACTTCTCCTTACGGTGCGTGGGAGAGGTTATAAACTTATTTTGTAGTTTGGTGAGAACGGCCGTTACCAGAAAGGTTGTGGTGGGATACGGCCGTAACTGGCAGGCTAAATTAGGCGGCGCGGCGGGGACGCCGTGCCGCAGCCCGGTGGGGTTTCGCGTTGGCCGAAGATCGCGCCAAAGCAGGGGCTTTTCCAGGCCTTCAGTCTGCAGATCGGAACTTGCAAGCGATATTGTCACCAGTGAATTAGGTAGGATCAAAATGGACTCTGATCGTTTTGGACTTTTGTTTCTAATAGTTGCTGGCTTGGGTTTGATTTATATAGGTATTAGTGGCACATTGGGTTATCGCCGACAAGCATATATCCTTCCACAGTATTATTCAGGCGCAAACTATTCTTCTTTGCCTGGAGGCATCGCATGCCTGCTTTGGGCAATTCCGGGACTCATACCGCTACCAGAACTATGGGCAAACACACTTGGATACATGGGACTTGGATTCATGTTATTGGGATTCTTACTTATCTTTATTGAACCCGCGTTTCTAACACCACATTGGTACCGTTGGTTGGAAGAGCATCATGGAGACATCATGCCCTGGTTACGCCAGGATGTAAAACGCATAGGATATCGTATTTGGAAAAGAAGGACGAAAACCATTCCTGAATTAGACGAATGGGCCAATGAGGTAAGAGAAAGGTATCGACGAGAAATAGAAATGTTTAAAAGATCTCAAAAAAGGTAGCTTACCGTTTGGGGCGCCGACGTAAAGACAACAACGAATTTGAGTAAGGAACGAATGGGATTTGTTGTCTTTGTGGATTGTTGAGGGGAAACGGCCGTTCATGAAGCAGCCTATTATCAACATCAGTTAGCCTTAACTTGATGTCCTCTAAAATGGGGGAAGGTCAGTTGCCGCTGCTAGAGAAATTAGCAGTACAGTGTGAGGTCAATGGATTACGAGGGGTGTGGCTGGAAACGGCCGTCTTGCTCAGTCAAATTCATCAAGCGATGGGAAAATCTAGACAGGCGTTGGATTGGTTGGCCCAGGCGCTGCCGGTAGCCGAACGGGCTGGATACGTGCGCTTGTTTGTGGATATGGGTGAACCGATGTTGAAGTTGTTGGAAACGGCCGTATCGCAAAACATTCACCCCGATTATGCCAAACGCCTCCTCCCCCAATTCCCAAAAGAGTTTCGGCCCCTGACTGCGTCGCCCTCCGACCCGCTTTCTGAGACCGTAACTCCTCTGAGTCCGCGTGAAACCGAGGTTTTGCAGTTGATTGCCCAGGGATTAACCAACAAGGAAATTGCAGCAAAATTGGTTGTAGCACCTAGCACCGCCAAGCGGCACACCATCAACATCTACAACAAGCTTGGCGTCAACAACCGAGCCGAAGCCACGGCCGTTGCCTACGAAATGGGCATTGTGAAATCCGACGCTTAGACAGTCCACGTTTCTTAAATACACCTTCCCCATCTTTATACACCCTACCCTACACCGTTTGGACGATGTGGCTACACCCTTGCTGTCGGTATGCTGTCATCATCAAATAATTTATTGCAGGCAGCGGTGACACAGATGGCAGAACGGTACAGGATTGAGTTACAGAGCAAAATTAATGAAGATTGGTCGTCGTGGCTGGGCAATTTGGAATTGAGCTACACCCCGGACGGGCACACTATCCTCAATGGTGATGTGCTTGACCAGGCTGCGCTTCATGGCTTGCTTACCCGCATCCGC
>JBNKLQ010000212.1:0-10953 GCA_050292445.1 Promineifilaceae bacterium (SeqCode)
GTTTTAACGGTCACCTGGGCTTCTTGGGCAAACTCCCCAATCTTGAGCATCGTTCACTCCTGTTCGTTTTATAATCGTGTTCCGGCCAGAACTAAAAGAATGATACAACCTGCCCTAAGGGGAGAGTCAAGCAGAAAAAATAATACGCCTCAGCCAAGCGACTCGGCAATAGCTTCGTTAACGATTTCGATGCCTTTGTGCAGCGTGTCTTCCTCAATGATGAGCGGCGGCAGGAATTTGACAACCTGGCTGCGCGCCCCTGACAGTTCAATAATTAACCCTTTTTCAAAGGCACGTTGCGACACTTTTTTGGCAAATCCGGCCGTGGGAATTTCCAAACCATAAATCAGCCCCCGGCCACGCACGTTGGCGTGCAAGGCGGGGAATTCTTGCGCCGTTTTCTCCAGCTCATCTCTAAGGATGATTGACTTGTGCTTGACGGATTGGCTAAATTCATCGTTTTGCCAGTAGGCGGAAAGGGCCGCCGTGGAGGCCACAAAGGCCAAATTATTGCCCCGGAAGGTGCCCGTGTGTTCCCCCGGTTTCCATTCGTCCAGCTCCGGCTTCAGCAGCAAGATGGCCATGGGCAGGCCACCGCCAATCGATTTGGAGAGGGTCACCATGTCCGGCGAGATACCAGCAGCCTCGAAGCTGAAAAAGTCTCCAGTACGGCCGTTTCCCACCTGAATATCATCAATAATCAACAAAATGTCATGGTCGCGGCACACCTGCTCCAGCTGACGTAGCCAGGCAAAGCTGGCCACGTTGACGCCACCCTCCGCCTGCACGGTTTCTACGATGACAGCCGCTGGTGTATCCAAACCGCTGCTGTGATCTTCCAGCGCCTTGCGCAAATAGGTGATGGTGTTCATATCGGGTCCCAGATAGCCATCATAGGGCATGAAGGACACATTGGCCCGATTAACGTAAGACTCGTGACGATAATTTTTGTTGCCGGTAACGGCCGTTGATCCCATCGTCAGCCCATGAAAACCATTGGTGAAAGAAACAACATTCGACCGGCCCTTGACACGTCGCGCCAGCTTGAGGGCCGTTTCTACGCAGTTTGTTCCTGTGGGGCCAGTAAACTGAATTTTGTAATTGAGCTGACGCGGAGCCAAAATGGTTTTGCTAAAGGTTTGCAAAAACCGTTTCTTGGCCGTGGTGCCCATGTCCAGGCCGTGCACCACACCATCATTTTGCAAATAATCGATCATAGCTGCGGTAATGGCCGTGTTGTTGTGTCCGTAGTTCAAGGTCCCTGCACCAGCAAAAAAATCAATGTACGCCTTGCCCTGCTCATCGTAAAGTGTGGCACCTTTGGCTTTGGCAAACAGTGCAGGGAAGGCTCTGATGTAACTTCTAACCTGGGATTCAACTTGTTCAAAAATTTGCATCTAATTCTCCATGAAAGCGTGGCAGGTTTCAGAACTTACGCAGCAGAGGACTGGCAGTCTTCGATCATAGCAGCCACAAAATCGCCATGTTCAGGACTGCCAGTCCTGCCGCAAATTTGCGCAAACCCGTTTTGAATTTTTATAGGTTTTCAACTAGCAAGTAAAGAAAAATAACCAGCACAAAAAGTACGGCCGTCGCCAATATGCCTAAATGCAGCCAATACCCCTTGCGAATCGTCAGCGATCCCACCAAAGCTTCTTCTTGGTTGCGCACGCTAATCTGCAAAACCGGCAGCGCGTTTAAAATGAATGCCGCTGTCAGTCCCCCCAAGATCACCACTGGATGAACAATCCAGGCCAGCAGTGGACTGCTGTACAGATAGTCGAACATGTTGTTCATGGGGGCTAAGATGCCAAACACAGAATGCAAAATGCCTGTTACCCCAATGAGCAATGCCGGAATGAGTAGAAAAATGCCGAATACAAAAAACTGCTTGTCACGTTTAGATAAAGTTTTCATGATCGCTTGCCATCTCCTTTGGTATAGAACTGGAGTCGAACGGATAAGCTGCTGCCAGAACCAGATGTTGGCCCGGAAACGGCCGTTCCTCACCACCCCACGCGCAAATTCCTCTACAAAATCCCCAATGATGTAATCTGGCACTCCCAGCCAGCCCAGCAACCTCTCCACAAGGCGAGGTGACCATATCGGCTTATTGTTCATGCTCCGCCCTCCAAACTTAGCTCAGGGATGCCTGACCATAATTTTTCATGGAACTGTTTGGCTGCCAGCAGCACCTGCTTGCCTTCAGGCGTTAGTTCGTAAAAACGTTTAGCGCGCCCACCGCGAACGGCCGTTGGCGATCCGGTATTGGTCGCTAGCCAACCCCGCTCAGCCATCCTGTCCAGCGGCACATAAATGGCTCCCACCGAGTACGATTTGCCCACCAGCGCCTCTACCTCCTGGCGAATCGTGATCCCATAAGCATTGTCATCTAGTCTGTGTACCGCCAGCAAAATAATCTCTTCGGTTCGCGTCAAAATATCCATTTGTCTATCCAGGTTCGCTATTTCTTCTATATTTTAGAAGATTATCCCGTCATGTCAAGAGCCAAATAATGATAAGGCCCATTTTCCTATGACCAATACTCTATTATCCAGGAGTGCGGTAACAAGCATACTTTAAGGGGCTTACATTTATCTATCACAAAGCCACCAACGGGCCGCGAGCCTCCCTATTCAAATACGTACTTAGGAGTGTATCCATATGAATGCCAAACGCCTTTTAATTGCTGCCTGTCTCGTCATTTTTTCGATCTCCCTGGCCAGTTTCACCGTAATGGGACAAGATGTTGATCCTGTGCCGGGTGCCCCAGATGCTCCAGCCGATCAAATCATTTATGATGATTTAATTGTGGCGTACAGCCAATGTGTGGGCAGGGATTGTGCCTATGGAGAAAATTTTGGCGTCGATACGCTCCGTCTGAAAGAGAATAATCTAAGAATTCACTTTCACGATACTTCCAACACGGCATCTTTTCCTTCGAATGATTGGCGTATTGCTATCAATGATTCATCTAATGGTGGCGAAAACTATTTCAGTATTGATGATGTCACGGGGGGGAGCAACCCCTTCCGCATTATGGCCGGGGGCAACGTGGGCATTGGCACTACAGCACCCACGGAACGGCTGCATGTGAATGGCAATGTGATGGTAGAGGGTGTGGTCAATCAGGTGTCAGACGTAAATGTAAAGGAGAATTTTACGGCCGTTTCTCCCCAAGAAATCCTCGCCCGCCTCAGCGAACTGAACATCACCGCCTGGAACTATATTTCAGATCCCGACACTGCCCATATTGGCCCCACAGCCCAAGATTTTTACGCCGCCTTTGGCGTGGGTATAGACAACCATCACATCTCCTCAATTGATACCGGCGGTGTGGCGCTGGTTGCCATCCAGGCTCTCAACCAACAAATCGAGGCACAAAATACGAAAATCGAGCAGCTTACTTCTGAAAACGAGCAGCTCCAGCAACAAAACGAAGAGATATTGGCTCGCCTGGACGCCCTCGAGCAAATGATGAATAGCCAAAGCCAGAACCAATAAATTTGGAGAAAAATCACATGGTTTCGCACAAATTAAAGCGACTGGCCTGGTTTCTTCCTGCGCTTTTAGGCTTTGCGCTATTGATTACCTTCCTCTTACTGCTGCCTCGGCTAACAAAAGCGCAATCGTCTGTTGAATTTACCATTTCACCAGCAGAACAAACGGTCCTGCCGGGCAACACTGCATATTTTGCCATTACAATCACGAATACCGGGGCTATCTCCCTGACAAATATCATTGTGGGGTCTGAAGCAATACGACCCGTTGAAGCCGACTTTTTGCAATATTGTCTGAAAAATCCAATAGGAAACTACAATTTCTCCACCGGGCAATTTGAGCTGATTACGCTAGATGTCGGCGAATCGTACAGTTACAACTGCGCCGAACCGCTACCTTACCAGGACATTCAACAAACGCTTCTTCTCTCAGCAGAAACAACCGATAGCAGCAGCACGGTTTCCGATTCGGCTGAAGTAATTGTTCACGTGGAGCATTTGTCAGCCAACTTTGGCACGGAATACCAGGCTGTCACCTACGGAGATTCGGCTCATTTAACACTATATATCACCAACAGTGGTTCGTATAATTTAACAGATATTTCGGTCACACCGCATGATGCCGAATTTGCTGACTGTATCCGAACGGCAGGGCAGTTACCCGATTTGGCAGGTGGGCAAACAACAACTCTTTCATGTGAATCGGCCAATCTTTTTGAGGACAAAGAAGTTGTCTTTGACTTGGCCGCAACGCTGGACGGGAGTACGGCCGTTTCCGAAATCGCCTATCTCTTTTTAGACAGCATCAAAGGTCTGGAGCTGGAAATTTCGCCGGATGTGCAAATGATTCCGGCTAACACCGCAGCCGATCTGACCCTTACCCTGCACAACCCAGACGACGTGCCGGTCACCAATCTGGCCGTAACCTCGCCCGATTTTCCTGCGTGTAACAAAGAAGCAGGCAGCCTACCCGACCTGGCTGGTGGGGAAAGCACGCAATACCAGTGCCAAACACCGGAGCTGGCAATAGATGACACCTACACAATGACCGCTGCGGCTACAACAAACAACTTGGAAGTAACGGCCGTTGCCAACACCACTATCAACGCCAACTCCCAAGTCGAAATCGAGGTTTCGCCTAGCTACCTCATCACAGCCGAAAACACGCCGGTCACATTTACCATCACCGTTACCAACAATCTCACCGATACGCTGACCAATGTAGCAGTTAACAACACGTCCAGCAGTGCCAGCAAACCCGCTGGCACAATCACCGACTGTGCCCGATCCCTGGCCAACATGGCTCCCGATGCAGTCGTTACCTACACCTGCCAGGGTACGGCCGTTCCTGATGAACCTCACCAAAGCTTTATCCTCTCGGGCTTCACCCCAAACGAGTTGGAGGACGCCGATGATAACTACCATCTTGCCCAAGCCGATGCCTACGTAGGATTAGTGCATACTTACTTGCCCGTCGCGATGAACAATTACCAACGGCCTTACACGCTCCCGGACCTCACCATCGACAATCTCACCGTCAGCCAGATCAGCAATAACAATTACAGCATCAACATCACGGTTAAAAACCAGTCCACGCTGCCGGTAACCTCAGGCAACAACTTCTTCGTCAACGCCTATCTCACCAGCAATTTGAACAGCCCCATCTTTGTGTGCAGCGTGCAGGCACAGTGGATGGAAGCGGGGGAAAGCCACACTTGCTCTGGCCAGATCACCTTGAGCCAGGGCAGCCACATCGTCCGCGCCTGGGCCGATCCCTACAACACGGTAACAGAAGATTATGAAACCAATAACACCCGCGATCTTGAGGTGACCCATGATTAAACAACCAAAAAGTATCACGACGGTTTTGCTGGCGGCCTGTCTATTTATCGCTCTCCTCGGCCTGGTTCTACAACCTGGCCCAATCCAGGCCCAAGGCTCGCCGCTACCCACTGCCACACCGTTGGGCACGCCACCGCCACCAACACCAGCCAACGTCTATCGCCAACCGCCAGGCGGCACCATCATCCTGCAACTGTACGACGCGCCGCCAACTGGCTGGACTGTGGTGCAGTGGCAAGATGCCAACGGCGGCTGGCACGATGTAGAAGGCTGGCGCAGCCAAATTACAGATGGATATGTCGGTTGGTGGGTCGATCCGGCCAATTTTTCCAGCGGTCCATTTCGCTGGCTGCTGCTTGATTCGGTAGAAGGGGAAACGCTGGCTATGTCAGACTCGTTTTATTTGCCAGGGTTTGTGGATGAGGTCATTCTAATCGAGATTAGCGGTGGTATTTCTCAGTAAGGAACGGGGCACAGATGAGCGCAGATTTTCACAAATACAACCTATCCTATCTTTGCACTTATGATTTGTCATTCCCGCTTTCGCGGGAATCCACAGCTCTTGGACTCCTGCCTCCGCAGGAGTGACAAAAGCCGCTGCCAATCTGTGTTCTATTCATTCAATAAGCCAAGCGTTTTGGCTTTGAGGGCTGCCTGGGTTCGGTCGCGGGTATCAGTTTTCTGCAAAATGGTGGAGACATAATTTTTTACCGTCCCTTCTGCCAAAAAGAGCCGGGCGGCAATTTCGGGATTGCTCAATCCCTCGGCGATGAGCTGCAAAATTTCCAGCTCGCGGTCAGTCAGCGATTCTGGCAAGACAGCTTCGGCTTTGGCGGGGTGAAGGCCTGCAAATTGAGCCAACACCCGCTGGGCGACAGAGGAACCAAGCAAAGCACTGCCACCCGCTACGGCACGTACGGCCGTTGCCAATTCCTCACCCGAAACATCCTTTAGCAAATACCCTTTGGCCCCCGCCCGCAGCCCATCAAAGACGTATTCATCATCGTCAAATGTGGTCAAAATAATGATGTTGGCTTCCGGCCAATCCTGGCAGAGCCGTTCTGTGGCTTCCACGCCATTCATGTTGGGCATACGGATGTCCATCAACACCACATTGGGTTTGAGTTCGGCGTACACCTGCACTGCCTGCTGGCCATTGGCTGCCTCGCCCACCACCTCTAGATCGCTTTCTAGCTCCAGCAACGTGCGCAAGCCATCCCGCATTAAGCGTTGATCATCTACCAGCAGCACGCGAATTGGCTCAGGCATCGGCTGCCTCCACGGCGGGCAAGGGCAACTGCATAATCAATTTAGCCCCACCCTCATCAGCAGCGCCCAGCGTGAGCGCGCCGCCCAGCTGTTTGGCCCGTTCACGCAAACCAATCAGACCAAAACGGCCGTCTGCTACTTCATCCCCAATCCCTTGTCCATCATCAGAAACGGTGAGGGTGATATGGTTGGCATCGGCCGCAATCAGGAGCCGCGCCTGCTGCGCTTTGGCGTGTCGCTGCACGTTGGTTAGCGATTCTTGCGCCGCCCGATAAAGCGCCAGGCGATGCGCCTCTGGCAGCAGCGGCAGCTCTGCGGGCATGGTCAGCTCAACAGCGAGTCCAGTGGCCTCTTGAAACGTTTGCACCAGGTGGGTAACGGCCGTTGCCAAAGAGCCATTCAAAGCGGACGAAGCCTCTGGCGAACGCAGCGCAGACACCGTTTGCCGCAGCTCCGCCAGCGCTTGCTTAAGCTGACCGCGCATGGCCTCAATCATGCTAGCCGAACGCTCGGGCGCGGTGGGAATGAGCCTTTGGGCCCCTTCCAACTGCACCACCGCCACCGTTAGCCGGTGGCCCAGGGCGTCGTGCATTTCCCGCGCTAGTCGATTACGCTCCTCGGCCACAGCCAACTGCTGGGCCTGGCTGGTAAACGCTTGCAACTGTGTATGGGCTTCCTGCAATTCAGCCAAAAGCTGCTGGCTGTGCTGCCGCGCCTCATTGGCCTGGCGCAGTCCAGCACCAAATGTGCCAAAAAAGAGATAACCACCCACAATGGCAATCATGTCCAGAGGATCAACCACCCCAAGGGTAAAAACGCCAGCCAACCAGGTAACAACAGTAAACACGGCAATCCAAATGACGCCAGGGATCAGCGGCAAAAACAGCATCGCCTGGGCACTCAAAATAAAGAAAAGGGTAGAAATATGGTTTACAGAAGTTGTGGGTACAAGGCCAGAAATGCCCAGAGCAATGATCACTTGAAACAGGAGGTAGAGATGCACGAGCAACGGCCGTTCTTCCAAAAAGGCATACACGCTCAGGCCCACAAAAAAGAGGCCAAACAGCACCAGGACCACTGTTCGGTTGGGATGGCCCGCCAGCTCAGGCAAAACAATCGCCAGAATGCCTAACCAGGTCAGGTAAGCCGCTGCGTTCAGCAGCCAAAAGCTGTAATTAGAGCGGTCGCGGATGGACTTTAACATGAGTCGATTATAAAGCAGAACGGCCGTCTGCCGAAAATTGGCGGGAAACGGTCGTACGTACCACCAAATACAGTAAAAAGCCAATCGGCCCCAACATCAGCACCATAAACAGGATGGGTGAGATGAACCAGGCGGAGAGTTTGCGGGAACGGCCGTCCAGGTATACCCAACGCCCCACAAACAGATCAAACGCCAGGAAATGCACCCAGGCAATGGTCGCGCCGATGGGATCGCCCAGCAAAGCGGCGATGCCAGTGAGGGTTGGATTGGAAACGGCCGTAAAGATTTCACCGAATTGGGGTAGCACCAACACCGCGTACAACAACGCTGCCGGAACAGCAATCCACGGACCAGCCATCACACGTTCTGTGATGCGCCAGCGGGGCAAAAAGATGAGCAGCAGCCAGAACGGCATCACAAGCAGGCTGCTTAGGGAGAAAATGTTTTCTGGATTCATGATTTAAGACCAATACCTTTCAAATAAGGTGAAGTGAGCATCCTCAGAGCGAACGGCTGAAGATTCTAGACGGTGACCGGCGCACGTCCACGCGCCTTTTCTGGATGTCGCATTTGCATGAGCGGAATACCGACGCCATAGGTAATAAACTCTTTCTCTGGAACAACTTCAATGAGACAGGAATCAGCCATCATGGCTTGATCGTCAGCCATTTGCTGGAAGACCGCCTTTAACAAAGTGTGTGAAACATCTGAAGTAGCGATGACACGAGCCTTGCCAGAAAATGTGATTGTGGCCGCTGGTATTTTAATCCAGGGCAGAAAGGGGATTCGTTTGGCAATCGGAATCGTCATTGAGACATGAGGATTACCCCCGATGTGCCGTGCCTTCCAGGAATTTTTGCCGGTCCCAATGTACAGCTTATGATCCTGCACGATGTAGACAACGCCTACGGTGCGCGCCTCATTTTTTGCTGTTACCATGCCGATAACGGCAAATAGCTCTTTTTCAACCGCTTGCCAAACTTGTTCAGATTTCAATTGCAAAGTCATTTTGCTCCTCCATAATTTTTTAGATGGTTTGCCAAGATTGGACCAATTTTCTCTGGTGAAGAAATGTGCCTGAGCAACAAATTGGTCCAATCTCTTGAGACCACCTATTTTTTCACAAAAACGGCCGTTCCCGCCAAACTCATCGTCGCCACCAAACCAGCCAACACAGCCAACGTCAGGCCATCCGGGGCGATGAGCGGCTGGGCACGCAGCGCCTGCCACAGCAGCAGCAGAACAAAACCCAGGTAGCCAAATCCACCGATGGCTACTAGCGCTGTGCGACGGCCGTCTGACAAACGTTTAGCAAAGCGCCGATTGACGAAGATGCCCAGCAGCGGAATCAGTTGCAGCGCGTGCAGCCCAATAAAATGCGCTGGACGAATGTCGCCACCTTCAGTGCTCCAGCCAAGGAAGGGCAAACCAGGCCCGCCATCTTCCACGCCGACGCTGTGCGCACCAACGATGCTGACCGTCTCGCCAGCCTGCATGGCCGACAGTTGATCTGGTGTAGGCCGTGTCATCATGAAGCCCAAAATAGAGCCAACGGCCGTTACCAACAGCCCTAAACGCAAAGCCCAGGCAAACGGCCGATTGTCCATCTTTTGCCGCATGAGCAGAACGGCCGTAATTATATTCATCACCCAAATCACCAACACAAACGTGCCCATTAGGGAGAAAATCGCGCCGTCAAAGGCTGTGCCCACATTAAAATGGCTGCGCACGCCGCGCGCTGCCTGCATAAAAATGCCCACAATTTCCACAAAAAAGCCCAGCGCCGTCAGGCCACCAATCCAGCGCACCAGTCGGGGGTAACCTTCTACGTAACTTAGCAGCCAGGCCAACGTGCCGGTGTACAGCGTGATGGAAATAGCAAACTTCATCGGCTTCACCCAGGCGGGTGCGCCGATTATCAGTCGGGAATCAAAAATGGACAGCATTATCGTGGCCACAAACAGAATCAAACTGCCAACGACAGACCAGGTTAAAAATCGGTCGGTGCCAAAAACACGCCGCCATAGCTCCGTCTCGTTTAAATTTTTCTCTACTTGGGTTGTCAGGGTACTCATTTTCTTTACCTCCACAGTAAATTATCAATTGTTGAAATCGGTATCTTTACTGTACGGGAGGTAAAGTCACATGCGGCAGTGCCAGTCGTCACATGCCGGTCATATGACTGTTGAAGCATAAAACATGAAATGTCAGGGCCTTTCAGTAGTCAAAAAATAATGGGACGCAGATAAACAAAGATCAGCGTTTATCGGCGTTTATCAGCGTCCTATTTCATTTAGAAGTTAGACAACTGAAAAACCGTGCCTGAAAAATGATTCACCCCTGATCACATGCATCACGTTTCAAGTATCACGGATCAGTTATCAGGCTGCGCAACAGGCTGGCCCGGCCAAGCAAACCCAGCAAACGGCCGTCTTCATCCACCACCGGCAGCCGCTTCACCTCGTGCTGTACCATCAGGCGCAGCGCATCTGAGGGAGAAGCCGTGACAGGAATCGTAACAACGGGGGAGGACATCAAATCAACGGCCGTTTCGGAGGCGTCAAGCAAATCAGACGAGGTGGTTGCTGGCTGTCCGGTGACCAAACGACGCAGCCGGTCTAGCAAACCAGGATGCGCTTCTTTTTGACTGCGACGCAGCAGGTCGCCATCGGTAATGATGCCCAAAACACGCTGGGCGTCATCTACCACCACAGCGCGGCGACGGCGATTTTGTTCCAGCGCCTGCACAATCTCTTCCAACCGGGTTGCGGGCGACACGGTGGGCACGTCGCGGTACATCAGTTCACGGATGGTCGCGCCAGTCGCCAGCGGCTCCGGTTCGATCTCGGCGGCAGGCTGATGATATTCCACGGAGCGCAAAATATCTACGCGGCTGATCCAACCGGCTAAACGGCCGTTCTCATCCACAACAGGCAATCTTTTTAGATCATGCTGCGACATAGCTTGCACGGCCTGGCGCAACGGTGCCGTGGCCACGATGGTGATCACGATGGCTCCGACGATGACGACGCCAACCCAGTGGGGGAGCCCAAGGAGCGGCTCGACGAGCGAGCCCGCACCGTTCATCTGCGGAATCAGGTAGCAGACGGAGACGACGAGCGTGGAAATGGCGGCAGC
>JBNKLQ010000213.1:0-10914 GCA_050292445.1 Promineifilaceae bacterium (SeqCode)
ACGTTGAGCGCGTGGTTGAGTTATTTAAAACGGCCGTCCACCCGCCAACTCTTACTCACCTTACTCTTTTGCCTGCTTACCTTCCTCTCCCATGAAGAAAGTGTGCTGCTGCCACCGTTTTTGCTGCTCATGCTCCTGGTAGAGAGATTAGAGATTAAAGATTGGCGATTAAAAGTTCACGACAAAATCTCCAATCTCCAATCTCCAATTTCCAAAAAAGAAATTCTACTTTTCGCCACGCTTGGTCTCCTCACCTTGGCCTACCTGTATGTTCAATTCACCCGTCCCAACCTCACCATCGACATCGCCAGCCGCCAGGCAACCGAATGGTTGACATATCTCACCTGGCCCGAATTTGCCGAATTTGTCATTGTGACCGTGTTTCGCTTCACGTTTGTCGTGCGGCTGGTGAGCTTAAGTGGTTGGGCAGCTTCGTTATTTGTGGCTATCGTGCTGGCCTTGCTGGGGCTGTGGTTCTGGTGGGGTAACCGCACCGTGTGGCTGGGATTAGTCTGGCTGCTGCTGCACCTGACTTTTATCTACTGGGCGCTATGGACGCAGCTGCCTGAGCTGTACGCCGGACGGCACATCTACCAGGCAATGATTGGATTGATTCTGGCCATTGGAGCCTCGCTTGAGATGGTTTTGCGTGAGGATTTTTCACCGCAGAGAGCGCGGAGAACGCAGAGGAGAAAAGAAAGAACTCAGCGTTCTCCGCGTCCTCTGCGGTTCAATCATATCGTGCTTCTAGTGGTGGTCACGGCCGTTTCCCTCCATCACATTAACCAAACCCGAAACACCCAACAAGTTTGGCTCCACAACGTCACTGAAGAAGCAGTAGCCCGACAGCAGTTGGCCCAACTTTTCCCCAGCATCAGCCCAGACAATCATTTCTTCTCCGTGCGCTTCCCGATTGCGCCACAGTTTACCCGCAGCGTGGTGCAGCTTTGGTACGACACGCCGCTGGAGCGCCCTGGCGGCAGCCTGGATCATCTGTTTGCCGCCGGACGGGCCGACCGCAATTTTGTGGTGCTGGATTATGCCGATGGGCAGGTTTACAACCTCATGCCGGAACTCCAGCAGCATGATGAGACAATCTTCCTCTGGGCACAGCAGTCCCGGCGCTCCTGGATAGAGGTGGATGGTGAGGAAACGGCCGTGCCCGACCCCGACACCTCCCTCCCCATTGTCGAAGCGCAAAACGGCAACCAGTTAGCCATCAAAATGACGCCGCAAAACGGCCGTTGGCTGTCGCACAGCGTCATTGCCACCATTCCCCCCAACGGTGAGCTGAATACAGCCATCTTGCCCCGGCCCGGCTTGCGCTACCGGCTGCGGCTGCGCACGTTGGAGGGCGAGGAAGTGATTTTGTTAGACACAAACGAAGGCCAGATAGAAAATTGGCAACCAGTTGCCATTTCGTTGGAGGACTATGCGAGAACGGCCGTAACGCTTCGTTTTGAGATTTTTGGGGAAGGCCCGGCTGAGGATGTCAGCGGCTATTGGGCCAATCCCCGCCTGGTCGTCAATTAGAAAGCTACTTTTGCAGCCCGTCTCGCAAGGATTTCACAAACTGTACGGCCGTTTCCACTTTATCTTCCCCCGCATTCACGGCATTGATCAGCGCACTGCCCACAATGACGCCATCGGCCACCTGCCCCACTTCGGCCGCCTGCGTTGGATTGCTGATGCCAAAACCGACCGCAAGGGGAACGGCCGTTTTCGACCGCACCCGATTCACAAACCCCGCCAAATCGGTACGCACCTGGCTGCGCGCTCCGGTAACGCCTGTCACACTCACCAGGTAGATGAAGCCACGCGCCCGTGCGGCCACCCGGTCGATGCGGCTCTGGTTACTGGTGGGGGCCAGAAGATGAATGAGCGACAGCCCCGCTTCGGCCGTCATCGTATCAAAATCCTCTGCCTCTTCCGGCGGCAAATCTGGCAAGATGAAGCCATCGACCCCCGCCGCAGTGGAATCACGCACGTAGCGGGCTTCGCCATAAGCCAAAACTGGGTTGATATAACCCATCAACATGACAGGCGTTTGCACGCCACGCTGCCGCAATTCACGAACCATTTCCAGGCAGCTGGCCGTTGTGGTGCCATTTTCTAGCGCCACCTGGGTGCTGTGCTGCACCGTCGGCCCATCGGCCAACGGATCGCTAAAGGGTACACCCAGCTCCAGCAAATCGCTGTAAGGGGCGATGGCCTCGATGATGTCCAGCGAGGTTGCGGCATCCGGGTAGCCAAGGGTGAAGTAGGGCATGAGTGCGGCCGTTTGTTGGCTGTGGGCCTGTTTGAATACGGCCGTAATATGGTCTGTTCCAGGTTGAATCATTGGCTTTTCCTCTATTGTGAATTTCCCCAGAAACTGCTTTATCCAGGCTATCTGATAGTTTCCGGAGAAATGACGTAGTGACTTTTGCCGACGAGTATATAACGCCAAAGGCAAGTGGGCGAGTGGCGAGTCGAACGCTGTAGATTGGACCAATCTAGTTCATACCCATTGACGCCACCACCATTCGGGGTTACAAAAGAAAAAATGGAAAGCAAAATTCTCGTCGTTGAAGACGACACCACCTTGTTAGAAATGCTCGAATACAACCTGTCCCGTCAGGGTTACCAGGTTGTCACGGCCAAAGACGGCCGTTCTGCCCTCACCTTTGCCCGCCAGGAAAAACCAGATGTGATCGTGCTCGATGTGATGTTACCTGGGATCGATGGCTTCGAAGTATGTCGCATTTTGCGAAAAGAGTTCAGCTTTCCCATCCTCATGCTCACCGCCCGCACCGAAGAGGTAGACAAAATTGTCGGCCTGGAAATGGGTGCCGATGATTATCTCACCAAGCCATTCAGCATGCGTGAACTGCTGGCCAGGGTCAAAGCGCTGCTGCGCCGCGTCGATCTCATCCGTGAGGCGCTTAACAGTGAAAATGCAAGTGCCGCCGACCTGGAAGAACCGATCCCTCTGCTCACTTTTGACAATCTAGAAATCGACCAAAATCGGCGCGAGGTGCGGCTCAACGGCGAGCCGCTGCGCCTCAAGCCTAAGGAGTTTGATCTCATTTTGTTTTTGGCCCGCCATCAAGGCATCGCCCTCTCCCGTGACCTCATCTTGGAACGAGTCTGGGGCTGGACCTACGACGGCAACAGCCGCACGGTAGACGTTCATGTCCGCTGGCTGCGTGAAAAAATCGAAGCCGACCCCAGCAACGCCCGCCGCATCCTCACTGTACGCGGCATCGGCTACCGCTTCGATGGATAGTTGGTAGTAATCAGTATTCAGTAAAACAGTAATCAGTAAAAACTGAATACTGACCCACTGAATACTGACCTACCGATAACTGACCCACTGATTACCGAAAAATGTTCCCCCAAATCCGCTGGCGCATCGCCATTTCATACTTCATTCTGGTCACCGTCGTGATGGGCGGGCTGACGGCATATCTGTCCCGTCCGGGCTGCTTGGTCGATGCGGGCTGCGTGCGGGAGGCAGTGTCTACGGCCGCAATCCTGCTTTTGTTTGGTACGGCCGTTGTCGCTTTCCCCGTGGCGGCACGCACCACCCGCCCAGTGCGTCAGCTGACCGAGGTGATTCGTCGCATTGCCAATGGGGAGTGGGAAGCACGCATTCTGCCCCAAACGCGCGATGAGCTGGGCGAATTGATCCTAACTTTCAATGACATGATCGACCAGCTGCGCTTACAGCACCTGGCGCTGCTGGAGGAAAACGGCCAGTTTAACACGGTGCTAAACTACATGGTTGATGGCGTCCTCATCACCGACAGCGAGGGCAACATCCGGCTTATCAATCCGGCCGCCACCAAACTGTTCGACCTCTCAGAAGAAACGGCGCTTTCTCGCTCCTTTGCCGAGGTGGTACGCCACCATCAGCTGATTGACTTGTGGCAGCAGTGCCAAAAAGAGGGGCGCGAAGTCACAGCGGCAACAGAAATCGGCCGAGAGCTGTTTTTGCAGGTGATCATCACACCGTTTGAAGAAGGCTGGGCCAAAGGGTATCTAGTCATCCTGCAAGATTTGACAACAATACGCCATCTACAAACGGTGCGACGGGACTTCGTCAGCAACATTTCGCACGAGCTGCGCACGCCGCTGGCTTCATTGCGCGTGGTCATCGAAACGCTGCAAGATGGTGCTTATGACGACCCGGAAACGGCCGTTCGCTTTCTGGATCGCGCCGCCGGTGAGGTGGATGTGTTGACGCAAATGGTGGAGGAACTGCTGGAGCTGTCGCGCATTGAATCGGGCCAGGTGCCGCTGCGTTTGCAGGCAACGGCCGTTGCCGACCTGCTGCTCAAGCCCCTGGACCGTCTGAAACCGCAGGCCGAACGGGCCCAAATTGACCTCATCCTAGACTTGCCTGCTGCCCTGCCCAAAGTACAGGCCGACCCCGAACGCATCCACCAGATTGTGACCAATCTGCTGCACAACGCCATAAAATTTACGCCAGACGGGGGCAAAATCACGCTGCAAGCTCACAAAGACGAAGCCGAAAACGCCGTCGTCATTTCCGTGCATGATACGGGCATTGGCATCCCCAAAGAGGATGTGGGGCGTATTTTTGAGCGGTTTTACAAATCGGACCGGGCGCGGACGCGGGGACGAGGCGGTACGGGGTTAGGATTGGCTATTTCGCGCCATATTGTGCAGGTGCATAACGGCCGTATCTGGGTCAAAAGCAAAGAGCACAAAGGCAGCAGCTTCTACTTCACGCTGCCCATTGCTACCCTTGACGACCAGTAATATAAAGTTCTGTTAGCTCTTCCTTGGGGTTTGTAAACAAGTCAGACGTCTCACCAAACTCCACCAGCTTACCCAACCAAAAAAAGCCGGTCCAGTCAGAAGCGCGTGCCGCCTGCTGCATATTGTGGGTCACAATCACGATGGTGTACTCCTGGGCCAGCTGGCGCATGAGGTCTTCTACGTTCAAGGTAGCCACCGGGTCCAGCGCCGAACACGGTTCATCCATCAAAATCACTTCGGGGCGCACAGCAATGGTACGGGCAATGCACAAACGCTGCTGCTGGCCCGGATTCAGGTTCTGTGCCGGGCCGTTCAGCCCATCCTTCACCTCGTCCCATAGCAGCACCTCCTGCAAACTCTCCTGCACCATTTCGTCCAGGTTTCGCGTTTTGGTCATGCCCAAAACGCGCGGTCCAAAAGCGACATTGTCGTAAATGCTTTGCGGAAAGGGATTCGGCCGTTGAAACACCATGCCCACCCGCTGCCGTAAGTCCACCACATCTACATCCGGAGCATACACGTTCTTACCGTCCAGTAAGATTTCCCCTTCCACGCGGGTTCCGGCAATGGTGTCATTCATCCGGTTGATGGAGCGCAAAAACGTGGACTTGCCGCAGCCAGATGGCCCGATCAGCGCCGTGATTTGTTTCTCTTTGACGGGCAAATTAAGCCCTTCTAATGCCTGGAAACTGCCGTAGAAAAAATTGAAGTCGTTTACAAGGAGTTTATTGTTCATTGATTTGACTTTAATACCTATCCGAATATTAGAGTTGTTCCTTATTAACTATTACCCGAAATTGTCATGCCTGCGCAGGCATCCATCTGGTGCGAACGTATGGATTCCCGCCTACGCGGGAATGACCTTTTTCGTTAGCCAAAACGTCCCGTCACATAATCCTCAGTTCGTTGATCGGTTGGGTTTACAAAAATTTGGGATTCATCCCCCACTTCAATCACGTCGCCATCGAGCATAAAAGCAATGCGATCGGCCACACGGGCCGCTTGCTGCACGCTGTGCGGCACCATCACCACCGTGTACTGTTGCTTCAGCTCAAACAAGGACTCCTCAACCAACGAAGTGGAAATGGGGTCTAATCCAGAGGTAGGATTGTCCAGCAAAATCACCTCCGGCTCCAGGGCCAGGCTGCGCGCCAGGCACAGCCGCTGCTTTTGTCCACCAGACAGGGCAAAGGCTGAATCTCCCAGACGATCCTTCACCTCATCCCACAAAGCCGCCTGCCGCAAAGACCGCTCCACCCGCTCATCTAGCAGCGAAGGCGTGCGCAGCCCGGCCATCTTCAAGCCATAGGTCAAATTTTCGTAAATGGAGCCGGGCAGCGGCGTGGGCAAAGCAAACACCATGCTCACCCGCCGCCGCAAGGCAAATACGTCCATTTCCGGGGCAAAAATGTCCTGGCCATCCACCAAAATCGCGCCCTCGCGCTGCTGCCCCTCCACCAGATCAGAAAGGCGGTTCATCAAGCGCAGCAACGTCGTTTTGCCGCTGCGCGATGGCCCCATCAGCACAAACAGCTCACGCGGTTGGATGTCCAGATCAATATTTTTAAGCGCCTTCGCGCCGTCGGGATAAGTAAACGAGAGATTTTGGATGGAAAGTTTTGCGGTCATGAAAGGCTACCATTCCCTGCGTCGCCGCATAATTGTGCGAAAAACCGTGGCTACCAGGGTCAGCGAAAGGACAATCAACAAAAGCACCAGAGCTGTACCGTACTGAATTTGCAGCGGCATCCCAGGCACCTGGGTGGAAATGACAAAAAGATGGTAAGGCAAGGCCATCGTCTGATCAAAGATGGAGTTGGGCAGCTCTGGCAGGTAAAATGCCGCCACCGTAAACAGAATCGGGGCCGTTTCCCCGGCGGCGCGGCTCAACCCCAAAATGATGCCAGTGATGATGCCGGGCAGCGCATGGGGCAGCACCTGATGCCGAATCGTTTGCCAACGCGTGGCCCCCAGGCTTAGGCTTACCGTGCGAAATTCGGACGGAACGGAGCGAATCGCTTCTTCCGCCGTGCTGATGAGCACCGGCAGGGTCATCAACCCCAGGGTGAGCGAACCGGCCAAAATGGAGGTGCCAAAGTTGAGGAAAAGGACAAACGCCCCCAGGCCAAACAAACCGTACACAATCGAGGGGATGCCCGCTAAATTTACAATTGCCAGGCGGATAGTGCGGGTCAAACGATTGTCACCTGCATATTCAGCCAGGTATATGGCAGCGCCAATGCCAAGCGGTATGGCAGCAACGGCCGTTCCCAATGTCAAAAACAGCGTGCCCAAAATAGCTGGCAGCAGCCCACCTTCTGTCATGCCATTACGCGGTGGCTGGCTTAAAAATTCCCAACTTATGGCCCCAATGCCATTGTAAAACAGGAAGCCAATCACATAGATAATGGGCAAAATAACAATAATGGCGATGGTGGTGATAACGGCCGTTGCGATCTTCTGCGTTTGTTGGCGCTTCATTTGCGTTTACGCTCCCCACGACTGCCATTGCCCACCAGCCAAGTAGCCAGCGAATTAATGGCAAAGGTAATCAGAAACAAAATAATGCCCAAGCCAAACAAAACATGGTAATGGGTGCTGCCCTGCGCCACTTCGCCCATTTCGGCGGCAATAGTCGCTGTCAACGTTCGCACCGGCTGGAAAAAGATGCTGGCATCCAGCGGCGGCAAATTTGCCGCGTTGCCCGTCACCAGCAGCACCGCCATCGTCTCGCCAATGGCCCGGCCGATGCCCAGCATAATGGCAATAACGATACCGGAGCGCGCCGCAGGCAGCACCACGCGCCAAATCGTTTGCCATTTGGTGGCTCCCAGCGCCAGCGCCCCGTCGCGGTACTCCTTGGGCACCACATAAAGAGCATCTTCCGTGATGCTGATGATGGTGGGGAGCGCCATGTAAGCCAGAATGAGCGAACCAGAAAAAGCAGTTAGCCCGGTAGCCGCACCCATACTCTGAATGAACGGAGCCAGGGAAACCCAGCCCAAAAAGCCCAGCACAATGGAAGGAATCCCGGCCAGCACTTCGATGATGGGCTTGAGGATTTCCCGCTGCCAGGTTGGGGCGATTTCACCGAGGTAAACGGCCGTAACCAGTCCCAACGGCACCGCAATCAAAACCGCCCCCACCGTCACTAGAAACGAACCGGCCAACAGGGGCAAAATGCCATACAAATCCTCAATGGGGTACCAGCGTCGGGCAAACAGTTCTTGCAAGGAAACTTCACCCAGCGTCGGTAGCCCTTCACGCAGCAAAAAAAAGAATATCAGCGCCATGATCACCACGGCCGATATTCCCGAGAGGCGAATCAAACTTTCAATTATTTTTTCGCGCCAGCCGGGCAGCTGTGCCTTCGGTGGTGCAGGGACTTTTACGGTCAAATCAAATCCTCCAAAGTAATGGGGCTCATATGGTTCGGCCCCACTCACTCACCTTGAGCAGCTCACTACAAGCTTTTACAGATGAGTTCACTGAAAAAACAAACCGCAAAGGCGCGGAGAACGCAAAGATTTTTCTCTCGGAGTTGTAAGAACTCTGCGCTCTTTGCGTCTCTGCGGTGAAAAAGCCTTTTTTCAGTAGGTCCATGTCCGAAATTCTCTCTCTTTTACTTATTCTCCAGCAGTCAGGGGAACAAAGCCGAGCCGGGTCACAATTTCCTGGCCTACGGGACTCATGATCCAGGCCAAATAATCGGCGATGTTGCCTTGTGGCTCACCAGCGGTGTACATGAATAAATTGCGGGATAAGGGGTAATCACCCGAAGAAGCGGTGGCTACCGTGGGCATCACAAACGGATCATTGGTGGTGCGGGCTACGGCAATGATTTTTTCGTGCGCCGGGTCCACATAGCCCAACCCATCGTAGCCAATGGCGTTGGGATTACGCCGCAACTCACTGGTGATTCCCACGGAAGAAGGCATCAGCAGCGTTTGTGGCGCAAAAATGTCTTCATTTTCCGAATCCCCTTCTCGCACGACTTCTTCCAAAAAGTAGACATGTGTACCGGAATTGGTCTCACGAGAGAGCAGCACAATCGGGGCATCCAGTCCGCCTACATCCTGCCAATTAGTGATGCGACCGGTGTACATATCGGCTAGCTGCTGGATGGTTAATTCACTGACCGGATTGTCAGGATGCACAATCACCGCCAGGGCGTCGATGGCCACCACATGCTCAATCGGATCAAAACCGTTGGCCTGGGCTTCCTCAATTTCGCTCTCTTTCATGGATCTGGAGGCGTTGGCAATGTCTACGGTGCCATTGATCAACGAGGCAATGCCCGTGCCAGAACCGCCGCCAGTAACGGCAACAGTGACATCTGGGGCAACCTCTTGGTAGGCCTCAGCCCAGGCCAGGGCAATATTGACCAGGGTATCTGACCCTTTGTTTTGAATGGCTCCACCTGAGGTCGTTTCACCAGCTGAATTCGTTTCTGTGGGGCGGCATCCCCCCAGCAAAATCGAAACAACAAACAACAAGCTTGCAAGCCAAAATCCGTAACGGCCGTTCCAAAACGCCGTCCTCTTCCCAATAATTATGTTTTTCATAAGGTATGGCGGACTCTTTCCTCTAGTGTCGACACCAGATTTTACTTGGCCTGGGAGACAGCCACAACCAAACTTTGTTAACAGATTGTTAACAACGGCCGTTTAACGCGATTTTGTTAAACGGCCGTTTACCAAACCATAGCCAACCCTTAACCAAAAATGCCCTGAATATTAACAACCCCCAGCTAAACTCCACTCACAGTTTTACAAAAAAATCAGGCAACCCAAGCGCAGCATCTCTATCTGCGCTTTATTTTTGCTAACAACATTTTAGGAATTCAGGAGAAGAAACATGCGTTTGAAACTATTAGCTCTATTAACTCTCACTCTGGCCTTGTTGGTGGCCTGTGGCGGCGGTTCCGACACCACCGAACCAGAAACCATCACCGAAACCGTGCAGGTTGAAGTGACACGCACCGTCACCGAACCAGAAACTGTAGTTGAAACCGTTACCGAAACAGAAACGGTTGTTGAGACAGTTGAAGTCTTAGCGTTACCAGCTGTCGATCCCCTGGCCGTCACGGGCGATGTTGTCTCCGCCGGTAGCTCCACTGTCTTCCCGCTGGCAGAAGCCGTGGCTGAACTATTCCGCAACGAAGGCTACAGTGACAACATCACCATCGACTCGATTGGTTCCGGCGCTGGCTTTGAGCGCTTCTGTGTCGCTGGCGAAACCGATGTTTCCAACGCCAGCCGTCCGATTAAAGAGAGTGAAGTTGAATCTTGTGCGGCAATCGGCCGGACGCCCATCGAGTTCCGCGTCGGCACCGATGCCCTGGCGGTAACCGTCAGCGCCGAGAATGACTTTGCCACCGACGTAACACTGGAAGAACTGGCGCTCATTTTCTCCACAGCCGAAACCTGGGCTGATGTTCGCCCCGATTGGCCAGCTGAACCAATTCAGCGCTTCATCCCTGGCACTGACTCTGGCACCTTCGACTACTTCGTCGAAGAAATCTTTGAGGAAGATGAAGGCCCCATCCTGGCAGCTGCCAACCTCCAGCTGTCTGAAGATGACAATGTATTGGTCCAGGGCATCACTGGCAGTCCGTATGCCATTGGCTTCTTCGGTTACGCTTACTACCAGGAGAATCAAGACACGCTGACCATTCTAAACATTGAAGGGGTTGAGCCAAGCGCCACCTCTGTGGAAGATGGCAGCTATGCATTAGCACGGCCGTTATTCATCTATAGCGATGCCACGATTATGCAGGAAAAGCCACAGGTAGCAGCCTACATCAACTTCTTCCTCACAAATGTGAACGAGGTTATTGACGAGGTTGGTTACTTCCCAGCCAGTACAGCCGCTTTAAATCAGTCTAAAGTGAACTGGCTCAATGCAGTTCCCAATCCCTAGTTGAATTACTGGAGAGTCGAGCACTTGATGCAAAGCGTGCTCGACTCTCCTTACATGAGACAAAGCGTACAAACATTATCATAATCGACCAAGTGAGGAGACGGCCGTCTCCTCGTTTTGCCGTCATCAATACACAGCAAAAGAATGGAATTTAGACGAAGGAGAAAGTCTATGGCGACACAGAACCCAGCCCAACAAATGGTTGGGACACAAGTGTCTCATGAT
>JBNKLQ010000214.1:0-10869 GCA_050292445.1 Promineifilaceae bacterium (SeqCode)
AGCTGATGTCTAGCTGGTTGACGTTGGCCAGCCGGAACGCTTTTTGCGCCGACAGCCGGGCTGCTTCCAACGCCAGCGGATTGGGACGGTCGTTCACGCGGAAGCGGTCAGTGGCCACGCTGGAGGCCAAAATGTGAACCGGTTTGTTGGTGTAGGCACGGGCTTCATCACGCGGAGCCAGCACCACCGCCGCCGCGCCGTCGCAAATGGGGGAGCAGTCCAGCAGGCGAATCGGCGGCACGATCATGCGCGATTGGCGCACGTCCTTTGCTGAAATCTTTTTGTGGAAGAGGGCGTTGGGGTTGGTGAGCGCATTTTGATGGGCGTTAACGGCAAAGTTAACCAGGCCATCCTCCGGCATGCTATACCGCTCCATGTAGAGCCGCATTAAATCCGCATTTTTGCTGATGAGGGTCGCCCCGGACACCACTTCTTGCCGGGCGTCCAGTGCTTTGGCCAAGGCTGGGGTGGCTGCGCCTTCGCTCATCTTTTCCACACCGACGGCGACTGCCAGATCGGCCTCCCCGCTGGCCACGGCCAGGTAAGCCATGCGCAGGGCAGCTGCCCCTGTGGCTGTCGCGGCTCGTACTTGCAGTGCCTCACTGCCGTATAGACCCGCCTCATCGGCAATGAGGGCGGCGAGGTGTTTCTGGTTTTGCAGCTCGTCGCTGAGCATATTTCCGGCAAACAGCGCGTCTACCTGATCCACCCCCGCATCGGCCATCGCCTGGCGAACGGCCGTTGCCCCCAGCCACCTTAAACTCTGCGCATAAACCTTCTGCACCGGCACCTGTCCAATGCCAACGATACTAACCTGTCTCATCATGCACCAATTTTGTAGGCGCGGATTCTTTCCGCGTCAATACAGCGCAGTAAGAAACTGCGGCTACGGTTAAGCGGGTCGCTTAAACACGCAAAAATATTTGCTGGTCCAGCGGCGCATGCCGCCGCCTTCATGCATCAAAACATCTTCATTGCTGCCCACGAAGGCAGGCTGCATGTGGACCAGTTCCCAGCCTTTGGCTCCCAAACGGTTCAGTTCAGGCATCATGTGCTCCGGACTGTAGCTGGCTAATTCTTCTGACTCGATTGAATAAGCCATTGAATTGGTTTCTTGTTTAACAGCTTCCAAAAAAAGCGTGAGGTATTCCCATTGTTCCATCGTTTTTCCTTTGCAATTTTCTCATGTAGCCGCAGATTCTTTCTGCGCTTATTTACGCGGAAAGAATCCGCGCCTACGATTTAGATGACACTTTCAGTTCGCAAACGGTTAATCTCCTCCTGATCATACCCCAATAATGATTGCAAAATCTCGCTGGTGTGCTGGCCGAGGGTGGGCGGTGGATAGCGCACGCTGGTGGGCGTGGTGGGAATTTTGAGCGGTGAGTTGACCAGCGGCACGCTGCCTGCGGTGGGATGGGGCACGTCGAGCCGGGTGTTACGCGCCTGCACCTGCTCATTTTCAAACACCTGGGCCATGTTGTTGATGGGCGCAGAGGGAATGCCGACCTCATCGCAGAGGGCCATCCACTCGGCGGCATCGCGGCTGGCAAACAGGTCGTTGAGCATGGCAATGACCGTTTCGCGGTTGGCCAGGCGGGCGGTGTTGGTGGCAAATCGTTCGTCAGTGATCCATTCGGGGTGGGAAACGGCCGTACAAAACTTGCCCCACTGATTGTCATTGCCACAGGCAAAAGCAAACTGTTGGTCTCGCGCCTGGAATTCCTGGTAGGGCACAATGTTGGGATGCCCATTGCCAAAGCGCCCCGGCAGCTCGCCAGAAACCAGGTAATTGCTGGCCACGTAAGACATTAATGCCACCTGCGAATCCAGCAGGGCCATGTCGATGCGTTGGCCCTCGCCCGTGCGTTCGCGGGCAAACAGGGCGGCCAGGATGGCGTTGCTGGCGAAAATGCCTGTGGCCAGATCGGCAATGGCGATACCGGCGCGGGTCAGGCTGCCGTCGGCGGGGCCGGTGACGCTCATGAAGCCGCCCATCGCCTGCACCATGAAGTCGTAGCCCGCCTGGTCTTTGTATGGGCCATCGTTGCCGTAGCCAGTGATGGAGCAGTAAATGAGGCCGGGGCGCAGTTCCTGAAGCGTCTCATAATCCAGACCCCAGCGGGCCAGCGTGCCGGTGCGGAAATTTTCGACTAGCACATCCCCTTGACGAATCAGCCCCTTGAGGATTTCCAGCCCTTTTTCCGATTTGAGATTGAGCGTTAGGCTGCGCTTGTTGCGGTTAGCGGCCAGGAAGTAGGCGGCTTCGCCGCGCTCGCCGTCTGGCGCAGCGGTAAAAGGCGGCCCCCAATGGCGCGTATCGTCGCCGCGCCCCGGCGCTTCAATTTTGATCACGTCTGCACCGAGGTCACCCAGCATCTGGGTGCAGTACGGTCCCGCTAACACGCGGGTCAGGTCGATAATGCGAATGCCGTTTAGCAGGCCAGGTTTGTGGGTCATTGTGGGTCCTTCTTTTGTGATCGGTAATCTGTCATCGGTATTAGGTAATCGGTAAACAGACCGATTACGGATCACCGTTCACTGATTACCGGTAAGTTTGACAAGATACGGCCGTTCCATGATAATATTTTTTCCTCTCAACACAAAGTGTAGAAAGGGTTTGTCTACCGTAGGGTAGATGATAAGAAGCCCCCCATTTTTACGCAAGCAGATAAGGATTTCTCGCATGAAACCAGCTCCCTTTGAATATGTAGCGCCAGACTCGTTAGATGGTGCGCTGGCGGCAATGCAGCAGCATGGTTTTGACGCCAAGCCGCTGGCCGGTGGTCAGAGCCTGGTGCCGGTGATGAATTTTCGTCTGGCCCAGCCTGGCGTGCTGATCGATTTGAACGGCGTGCCTGGCTTGGATGGCGTCCGGCAGGCTAGCGATGGCACGCTTCACTTTGGCAGCATGGTGCGCCAGAGCCGCCTGGAGTGGGAGCCACTGGTCGCCCAGCACCAGCCGCTGCTGGCGGAAGCGATGCCCCATATTGCCCATCCCCAAATTCGCAATCGTGGTACCTTTGGCGGCAGCCTGGCTCATGCTGATCCGGCGGCTGAACTGCCGGTGATTGCGGCGGCGCTGAACGGCCGTATCAAACTGCAATCCGCCACCGGTGAACGATGGATTGCGGCCCGCGACTTTTACACTAGCCTGTTTGCCACCGACATCGGCGATGAGGAACTGCTGGTAGAAATTGCGTTGCCGCCGCTGCCAACCCGCACCGGTACGGCCTTCACCGAAATGGCCCGACGGCATGGGGATTATGCCCTGGCAGGCGTGGCGGCCGTGGTGACGATGGACGAAAGCGGGGTTTGCACGGCTGCCCGGCTGGTTTACCTGAACGCAGGTGAGGTGCCGATGGTGGCGGAGGAAGCGGCAAGTATGTTGGTGGGGGAACGGCCGTCTGAGGAACTATGGTTGGAAACGGCCGTTTCTGCCAGCCAAAACGAGATCGACCCTCGTGGCGACATACACGCCACCACTGAGTACAAACGTCACCTGGCCAAAGTGCTCACCGTCCGTGCCTTAAAACAAGCCTTTGCCCGGGCAAACAATTAAATTTTCTCGTAGCCGCAGATTCTATCTGCGCCCTTTTCGCGGTAAGAAACCGCGGCTACGCAACAGGTCGTTTACATGTCATTCTGAGCGAAGCGAAGAATCCCTCTTAGCCAAAACAGGCAGTAACCTGGGCAAGCAAAAGTTCGCGCTAGTTAGTATTCAGGGATGCTTCGGGGGACCTCAGCATGACATGTTCCGGTAGAAAGTTTTAATAAGCTATCGAATGGATCATAAAATGATGAATATTGCTTTAACGATAAACGGAAAAACGTACGAAAAAGAAGTTGAGCCGAGGATGCTGCTGAGTGATTTTTTGCGGCATGAATTGGGGTTAACCGGGACGCATGTAGGCTGCGAGCAAGGGGTATGCGGTGCCTGCACGGTCTTGTTCGACGGTGAGCCGATTCGCTCCTGCCTGATGTTTGCTGTGCAGGCAAGTGGGCATGAACTCATAACTGTCGAAGGCTTGGCGGAGAGCCAGACCGATTTGCACCCGATCCAGCAGGCGTTTTGGGAGGCTCATGGCTTGCAGTGCGGCTTTTGCACCCCCGGCTTCCTCATGACGCTGGTACCGTTTGTCGAGGCCCATCCCAATCCCACCGAGGCGGAGATTCGCGAGGCGATCTCTGGCAATTTGTGCCGCTGTACGGGGTATCAGCATATTGTGCAGGCGGTGCAAATTGCGGCACAGAAGGTACATGGTGCTTCATGAGCAAGCGGATTAACCTGGATGCTTCGTTAACCGTCATTGCCAGCGAACTGCGCAGCGGCGGTTGGCCTTTACTTGACTATTTGGCAGCGATAGAAAAGCGGTTTAACGAGCGAGAACCAAACGTGTTGGCTTTTGTGCCGGAAGACGGCCGTTTCCCCCGCCTCACCCAACAGGCCCAAGAACTGCTAGAGAAATATCCCAACCCGGCTGACCGTCCTCCCTTGTTTGGCATCCCGCTGGGCGTGAAGGACATTTTTCAAGTCGATGGCTTCACAACCCGCGCAGGCAGCCAGCTGCCCACCGACATTTTACAGGGCGATGAGGCTCCTAGTGTGACGGCGCTGCGGCAAGCCGGAGCGCTCATTTTGGGCAAAACCGTCACCACCGAATTTGCCTACTTTGGCCCCGGCCCCACGCGCAATCCACATGATCCGGCACACACGCCGGGCGGCAGCAGCAGTGGCTCGGCAGCGGCCGTGGGGGCAGGGATTGCCCCACTCACTTTTGGTACACAGACAATTGGTTCCGTTAACCGTCCGGCGGCATTTTGTGGCGCAGTGGGCTACAAGCCAACGTATGACCGCATTGATAAGTCTGGCGTGCTGCCGCTATCTGTCTCGTTGGACCACGTGGGCATTTTTACGAACGATGTAGCCGGGATTGAATTGGCGGCTGGATTGTTATGTCAACATTGGCAGTTAGTGGTGACCGAGAAGAAACCGGTGTTGGGCATTCCCGAAGGACTGTATTTGCAGCGGGCTTCGGCCGAAGGGCGCAAACATTTCCGGCAGATGTGCCGCCGTTTGCACGATGCGGGCTTCGTAGTGAAATCAGTTGAGGCGATGCCCGATTTTGACAAAATTTATGAGCGGCACAACCTGATTGTGGCGGCCGAGGCGGCCCGCTTCCACGCGGATTGGTTTGCTGCATATCATGAGAAATACCATCCAAAAACGGCCGAACTCATCCAGCGCGGCCAAAAAGTAACAGACAGCCAGCTTAAAAAGGCCATTGCCGGGCGCGCCACGCTGCGGGAAAAGCTGCTCCATTTGATGGACAAAAATGGGCTGGATTTGTGGCTCTCGCCGCCTGCCCCAGGCGCAGCTCCCGCTGGACTGGACAGCACCGGCGATCCGGTGATGAATCTGCCCTGGACCCATGCAGGCTTGCCCACACTGACGCTGCCTGCCGGGAAAAACAAGGCGGGCCTGCCGTTGGGCTTGCAGCTGACGGGTCGCTGGTTTGGCGACGAGGCGATGTTGAGTTTTGCTTGCCAGATTGAACCAATTGTGAAGATTTAACGCAAAGGCGCGCAGGCGCAGAAGATGGATTTAAAGATTTTGCGCTCTCATCGTTTTCTTTGGTTATTAATAATGATTAATATTGTGGGGTGTGGGGCGGAAACGGCTACTTCGACAGGCTCAGCACAGGCCGTTCCCACCCTCACACCTTTTGTACAACCCACAGCCACTATGATGCCATCTCCTACCAACACGCCAGCACCAACGCCCACACCCGCTTGCGCTCCGCGCACGGTAGATTTGCTGCGCTATCTGGCATTGGGCGACTCTTACACGATTGGTGAGAGCGTTGCGGAAGCTGAACAATGGCCGGTGCAACTGGTAGCTGCTTTGCGCAAACAGGGCGTCAACATTGGTGATCCCGAAATTATTGCCAAAACAGGCTGGACGACTCGCGAACTGGCCCAAGGTATTGCCCAAGCCGAACCGCAAGGGCCGTATGATCTGGTGTCGCTGCTGATTGGGGTGAACAATCAGTATCGTGGGTTGAGCCAGGAGGCGTATCGGGATGAATTTGTGGGGTTGTTGGAAACGGCCGTATCCTTGGCAAACAACAATCCCAATCACGTCTTTGTCATTTCTATCCCTGACTGGGGCGTGACGCCTTTTGGGCAAAACCGAGACTTCAGGCAGGTCAGCGCCGCCATCGACGCTTTCAACGCCATCAACCAGGAAGAGACAGGGGAGCGTGGTATCGTTTATATTGACATAACGCCCATATCTCGCCAAGTGCCGGACGACAGCTCACTGATTGCCGACGATGGATTGCACCCGTCCGGCAAAATGTACCGCTCGTGGGTAGAGCTGATGCAGCCAGCGGTGTGTGGCCTGCTTTCACAAAAATGATTTACCGTAGAGGGCGTGGAGAACGCAGAGTATTTTCTCCGTGCCCTCTGCGGTAAAAACTGGAGATTAGAGATTGGAGATTGATTTATCACCGAACGGTTTTTTTGATTTGACAGATGAATTTGTGGCCCCGTTTTTTGCCGATTGCACCTACGCCTGGGATGCCATTCCCCCAATTGGGGCACATGTGGCCCGATTGGTCGGCAATCAGCAGACAATTTTAGGCACGGTGATGCCTGGTGCCTATGTAAGTGACCGTCCCATTTTTATCGGCGAGGGCGCAGTGATTGAACCGGGGGCGTATGTGCAAGGTCCGGCCTACATCGGCGCGGGGGCGACGGTGCGGCATGGGGCGTATGTGCGGGAAAATGTCATTTTGCTGCCGGGCAGTGTCTTGGGTCACAGTAGCGAAGCCAAAAATGCGCTCTTTTTGCCTGGTGCCCACGCGCCACACTTTAATTATGTGGGCGACTCCATTTTGGGCCATCGGGTAAACTTAGGGGCAGGCACCAAGTTAAGCAATTTAGGGATTATGAGTGAGAAGGATGCGGTGACGGGGAAACGGCCGTCTATCCACCTCACCATCGGCAGCCAAACCTACGACACAGGGCTGGCCAAAATGGGTGCCATCCTGGGCGACGAGGCCCAAACCGGCTGCAACGCCGTGCTCAACCCCGGCACGCTCATCGGGCCACGCACGCTGGTTTATGCCAACCTCAGCCTGCGCAAGGGGTACCATGCGGCCGATTCCATCATCAAATTCCGCCAAAACCCCCGCCGCGTAGACCGAATGTAATTGGAGGACGGATGGCTGAACTTATTAGTACCATAAATTTTGGCCTTTTGTTTGTGGCTTTTATGGTGTTGGCAGTTGGGTTTGCAATTGTTCTAAAATCGGATGTTACGTTTCTGAAGATGCTGCCGCTTGCGTGGAATGGGAGACGAACCATTGGCTTTGTTGTGGTTACATTCGGCTTGGATTTATGTATCAAATCGGTTAACCATGAGATTCTCTTTCCGTTTAGCACATTCTTTTTGATGGCTTTTCTGGTTAGCCTGGGGATTATGACTGTTTTGGGACGGCCGTTCCTTGCCCAAAACCTCATTCCGGCAACCTCTACTAATCGAATTTGGCTGGGCACAACAATCATTCTTGCCGGGGTTTTTGGATACGTATTTTTCATATTTTGGATAATTCCAACGCTACCTTTTGGTTTATCGTCACAACTCCACATAGCAATCAGTTTGGCAGGTATTGGATTAAGCATTCAATTCATCAGAGTGGTTTCCCAACCGGTTAAACCAACCTAGGATTTTAAGATGGAATTTTTGGACAATATGCTTACGGTTTTCACCTTTCTGGTTGCTCTCTTTGGGATAGCGTTGGTGGCCTTGGATGTTTACATAATCAAAAAGAGCTTGCAGAAATCCCAGCAACCCTCTCTTGTAGAACCATTTGCGATTCGTTTTATGGGGGGTGTTGCCATCATTGTCGGTTTAGAAATCTTATTTGGAAATACTTATCTGCTGTTTACTGGCAAGCTAATGGGTACATACCATTTAGCGGGCGCAAGCGCATTTCTTCTGTTTTTCATGGTAATGGGGACTGCAACTATTTTGGAACGGCCGTTTCTCGCTCCACCTCTCATTCCTAAAACGATGAGCCAGCGCTTGTTTCTAGGCGGATTATTTATTTTTGTAGGCATCCTTATCTTTTTTAAGCTGTCAGAAACGTATTGGCAACTACCTGACACCATTGAGGACATAAATTTTTGGTTGCTTTTGGGATTGATACTGTGGGCAGGCCTTAAATCGTCGCAAGTACGCAAGCAGTTAAGCTGACTTGCGACCGATGCGATTATCAAATTTCGCCAAAACCCACTGCGTAAACCGAATTTAGGATTTTATACAAAGGAACAAAGGGAGAAAGATACGAAGAAAACAAGAAAAACCTTTGTTTCTTTTGTGCCTTCGTTCCTTCGTCATAAAAAATTGGGAGAGTAAAAGATGACAATCATGAAAAGTGAAGTAAGGCGGGGAGCCTACTATGATTCTGTGGTGCTGATGCAGCTACAAAAGGCGCTGGCCGAGCTGCCGGGCGTGGCCGATGCCGGAGTGGTGATGGCCACCGAGGCCAACAAGGAACTGCTGGCTGCGGGCGATTTACTGCCTGCCAACGTCAGCGCCAAGGCGGATGATTTGCTGATTGTGGTGAAGGGTGAAAGCGATACGGCCGTTTCCAAAGCCATCAGCCAGGTGGACGAGCTACTCACCCGCCGTAAAGCCAGTGGGAGCAGCGAATACCGCCCGCGCAGCCTGGCCGCTGCCGCCAAGCTGCTGCCCGATGCTGACTGGGTGCTCATCTCTGTACCGGGGCGTTATGCCGCCGGCGTCGCCGAAGAGGCGCTGGACCTGGGCAAGCACGTCTTCCTTTACAGCGACAACGTGCCCCTGGCCGACGAAGTGCGCCTGAAGCAGAAAGCGCAGGCGGCTGGCCTGCTGCTCATGGGGCCAGACTGCGGCACGGCGATTGTCAACGGCGTGGGGCTGGGGTTTGCCAACCGGGTGCGGCGCGGTCGCATTGGGCTGGTGGCGGCGTCTGGCACCGGCTTGCAGGCGGTTAGCAGCGAGATTCACAATTTAGGCAGCGGGCTATCCCAGGCCATCGGCACCGGTGGGCGCGATTTGAAGGCGGAAGTTGGCGCAGTAACTGCATTGCAAGCGGTTGAACTACTCGGCCAAGACCCGGCCACACGAGTGATTGTTTTGGTTTCCAAACCGCCATCGCCCAAAGTGGCGACCCAACTTTTGCGCGCAGCCCAGGCAACCGGCAAGCAAATTGTGGTCAACTTCATCGGTTTCCCGCCGCCAGGACACAAGGTGGGCAATATCCATTTTGCCACCAGCCTGATCGAAACGGCCGAACTGGCTGTCCACATGGCGACTACCGTCGAAACGTCGCTGCTCTCGCCAGAACGCCAGACGGTGGAAGGGTATGTGCGCGGCCTCTTTTCTGGCGGCACGCTGGCGTATGAGACGGTTTTGGGCTTAACGGCCGTTCTCGATCAACTTTACACCAACATTCCCATCCGCCCCGACCAGAAGTTGGAAGACCTTAACCGCAGCCAGGGACATACCATTATCGACATGGGCGAAGACGACTTCACCCAAGGCCGCTTGCATCCGATGATGGATAACGATTTGCGGCTGCGACGAATGCGCCAGGAAACGGCCGATCCTGACGTTGGCTTCATTTTGCTCGACGTGGTCCTGGGTGAGGGTGCCCATCCCAACCCGGCGGGCGAGCTCAGCCCGGCCATTGTTGAAGCCGTCCAGGCAGGCAAAAAAGTGGTGGCGATTGTGGTGGGCACGGACGAAGATCCGCAGGATTTGATTGGCCAGATTGAGCAGCTGGCGGCGGCCGGTGCCACGGTATTTTCCAGCACCAACGAGGCGGTGGATTACATCTTCAACCGCCTGCCAGCGCCAGAAAGCAGCGCTCCGCCGGTCTCGCCAGCGGCATTTGGCGGCAAATTGGCGGCGATCAACGTGGGGCTGGAATCGTTTTATGAGAGCATTAAGGGGCAGGGGGGAACGGCCGTACAGGTCGAGTGGCGTCCCCCGGCGGGCGGCAACGAAAAGCTCATGGCCATCCTGGCAAAAATGAAACAAAAGGGTTGACTTGGTTCCAAAATGGTTGCATAATGGTTCCAAATGAATCCTAGTTGTTTTGGAGGTGATTTATGGCTACCATGACGATCAAAAATATTCCCGATGAGTTATATGAAGAGCTCAAACAGCGGGCAGCGGTCAATCGGCGCAGCGTTAATAGTGAAGTGATTGTTCTTATTGAACGTGCGGTTCAATATCAGGTTCAAGATCCAAATGAGGTGCTGGAGCGCGTCAGAGTATTACGGGAAAAGCTGGACATTTATGTAACCGAAGATGAAATCACTGCGGCTAAAAATGAAGGGCGTCCATGATTGTTGTTGATTCAAATATTATTGCTTATTGGCTTTTGCCCGGAGAAAAAATGGCCGAGGCAGAAAGTGTTTGGCAAAAAGACTCCAATTGGATTGTGCCCCCCTTATGGAAAAGTGAATTTCGTAATATTTTGGCTCAATATTTAAGGCATAAAAAGCTTTCTTTATTAGAATCGCAGGCACTCTTGAGGGAAGCCGAAACTATTCTAGAACATAAAGTGTATGAGGTTGATTCAGATTGGGTGCTACGATTGGTCAATATAAGCAGTTGTTCGGCATACGATTGTGAATATGTTTCCCTAGCGCAACGTTTTGGTGTGTTGCTGGTAACTGCCGACAAGGAAGTTCTGCGCGAGTTTCCGGAAACGGCCGTATCCCCCCAACAATTTGTCGATGGTTAAAACATTGGGAAGAGTAGTAATCAAAGATTTCGCAGATTGATAGATTTTATTTCTGCATCCTCCG
>JBNKLQ010000215.1:0-10853 GCA_050292445.1 Promineifilaceae bacterium (SeqCode)
CAGATAAAAAACAAAAATCAGTGTCTATCTGTGTTAATCTGTGTCCTATTATTCTTTTCTCGCTCAAACTGATATGTGGCTAGACGTTGGTTTTCAACCAGTTGGCTTTTGCCCGGTGTGGATGGCCACGGTGCCAAACATGAACAGCTTGTAAGCGACGTTTTGGAAGCCGGTCTGGCGCATGATGTCGGCCAGGGTATCTGGGTCTTTAAACTGCTGGGTGCTGTCTGGCAAGTAGCGGTATGCGTCTGATTCGCCAGTGATGAGCTTGCCCAGCAGGGGAATGATGTGGTTGAGGTGGATGAGGATAAACGGCCGTAACCAATTCTTCTTCGGCGGGCTAGATTCCAACACCACGACACGCCCGCCAGGCTTTGTCACCCTCATCTGCTCGCGGAACGCGCCCGGCACGTCAATGACGTTGCGCATGAGAAAGCCGGAAGTCACGGCATTGAAGGTGTTATCGGGGAAAGGCAAGGCCAGCGTGTCTGAGCCCACCCATTGGATAGGCTGTCGTTCGGGGAGCTGCTTGCCCGCCTGCATCATCTCCACCGTAAAGTCACCGCCAACGGCTTGAATGCTGGGCACCTGGTGCAGCCCCTCCAGGGCAATGTCTCCTGTGCCGGTAGCGATGTCCAGGAGACGGCCGTTTTGCGGCAAATTCGCTTGCTGAATGACGTAACGCCGCCAGCGAATATCCTGCCCACCGGTCATTAGCCGATTCATCAAATCATAACGGCCCGCAATGCGGGCAAACATGCTCTGCACATACTGTGCGCGTTCTTGTCCTTGTAGATGTGCCATTATTAAACCTTGTTGTTGTTTTGGCCTTGATCATAGGACGTTTGGTGATTTTGTCCATCCCTTCTACAGGATGAAGTGGCTTAAAAACAAATCACGAATGGGACGAATGAACGAATGACACGAATCCTTATTGAAAAATTCGTTTTATTCGTCTATTCGTGAAATTCGTGTTTTGCTTTTATTCACTGTCTTGGGGGGAACGGCCGTTCCTACAACCCCACTGCCTCCAACCGCGCCACCTCTTCTGGCGTGAGGTTTATTGCGGCGGCATCCCAATTTTGCTGTAAATGGGCGGGGCTGTGCGACATGGGAATGGTGATGACCCAAGGCTGCTGCACCAGCCAGGCCAGTGCGATTTGATACGGTGTGGCTTCATGCGCGTCGGCAATTTCGGCCAGCGCCGTCTGAACCCCTAACCGGCCTTCTTCCACCGGAGAGTAAGCAGTCACCACAATGTTGTTCGCCTGGCAATAAGGAATAACGCCATTTTTTACGTAGCTGCGCGTGGTAAGGCTGTATGGTACCTGATTGGTCACAATAGGTGTTTCGCTCAATTCTTGAGATTCCTTCATTTCGTCAACGTCAAAGTTGCTAACGCCCAGATAGCGAATTTTGCCCGCGCGGACTGCTTCATTGAGGGCACGGAACGTTTCAGCCAGCGGTGTGCCGTCGCGCCAATGGATGAGGAAGAGGTCTATGGTGTCTACACCTAGCCGTTGTAGTGAGCCATCAATGGAGGCCAGGGTGCGTTGGTAGCCGAGATTTGGCGGGCGAACTTTGGTGGTGAGGAACAATTGGCTGCGGTCAAAGGTGTGGACAGCTTGCCCGACCAGTTCTTCCGTGTGGCCGTTGGCGTACATTTCGGCCGTGTCAATGTGGGTGTAGCCAATCTCTAAAGCAGCTCGAATGGCCTGCAAGGCGCGTGCATCCTGGCTAGGGTCGGGGCGGCTGCGGCCCCCCATCGCCCAGGTGCCCAAACCCATTACGGGGAGTTGGGTGCCATCATAAAGTGAGACTGTGCGCATGATTATTTTCCTTACAAGGCTTCGCCGACTGGAAAGTCTGCTACTCTATTTGGACACCCATCCGCTCTAAAAGCCCGCAGCACAATTCAGCCCGATACTTCATGGGCAGTTTATCTGGTCCGTGCGAATCGGAACCTGCACTGGTTAGCAGGTGATGTCGTTGCACATACGCTCGATACATCGCGGTTTGCGCTGATGTGTGCAACGGATAGTAGAGCTCAAGGCCATCAATCGGAACCTCATGGCGAAATTCGTCTAGCAGCTGTTCATCAAAGGTCATGAACCCATCTGTCCGGCCTGGGTGGGCGAGCAGGCAGACGCCACCGCTTTGGTGAGCTGCTTCGGCAACTGCGGCCGGATCATTGGTTATCAATTTGTAGCCTGCGCCCATCAAAAGTTTCCCTGCTGATGGATCACCAAGGCCATAACCATGCTCTTTGAGCAGGCTGACCAGAGCGTACGGCTGTTGGATGGTGGGCTTGGCCAAAATAGTGGGCAAGGCGTCCGGGGGAAAACGGCAGCCTTGTCGCGTCAGGTTTTCGAAAATTTCCTGGCTGTTTTCCTGTTGACGACGCACTAAATCTTGGGCCAGATCGTTCAAGGGGCTGTTGTTGGGTTCAAAGCCATAGCAAAGCAGATCGGTCAGCTTGCCTTGCCAGCTGGTGGACATTTCTACGGCGACAAGGACAGGTAACTGCTTTTCCAGGGCGAGTTTTTGGATAGGAACGGCCGTATCCACACGATCATGATCCGTAATTGCCACCAAGCCAAATTGTTCACTGAGCAAATAATCGAACAATGCTTCCAGTGTCCAGCTGCCATCACTGTTGGTAGTGTGAAGTTGGAGGTCAATCGGCGCATCGAGGGTGAGATGGAGGTCAGTTGTAGACAGGTTCATAACGAAACTTTTGTCAAGCATCAATCATCAGTTTCATCTGATGAGGTGTCGTTATTACTCTTACCGCTTGCTTCACCAGCCGCAGGCATGACTTCCCGCGCTTTGCTGGTGCCGGTAGGCGGGCCGATGATGCCCATCTCCTCCATGGCGTCGATGAGGCGGGCGGCGCGCGTGTACCCTATGCGGAAGCGGCGTTGGAGCAACGAGGTGGACGCCTTGTTCAGCTTGCGCACCATCTCGATTGCTTCTGGCATCAGATCATCGTCGATTTCCACCTGTGGTTCTTCGTTTTCCATCTCTTGCAACGCTTCCCACAGGGGCTGCTGCGTGCTTTCCGGCTTGGCTGGCGCAGGTGGATTGGGGCGCTCTGGCTCTGGTTTTGGTGTGGGTTTGGATTCGGCCGTTTTGCGATTCACAATCGTTGGGGCATCTTCCTCAACCGGCTTCGCGGCCGATTTGCCCATGTTGACCACGGGGGCATCGACCGTGGTGGGTTTGGCGGTTGGCGTTTCTGTTTTTGGCTGCGGTTTCACCTGGGGTGGCGGCGTGGGGGCTGGCTGCGCCGGAATTTCGGCAGGCTTGGCGCGCACACTCTCAGCAGCAGAAACCACATTAAAGCGGCGGGCAGCTTGCCAATACCCAATTAATTTGTTCAGTTCGCCATCACTCACGAAGCAGCCCTGCGACCGAACCGGCGCAGCGGCGTCTGGGCTTTGGTAGAGCATATCGCCCTGCCCCAGCAAACGTTCCGCCCCGGTGGCATCCAAAATGACGCGGCTGTCGGTGCTGGAGGCCACGGCAAAGGCGACGCGGGCGGGGAAGTTGGCCTTAATCAGACCGGTGACCACATCCACAGACGGCCGTTGCGTGGCAATCACCATATGCATCCCGGTAGCGCGGGCCAATTGGGCCAGTCGGGTCACACCGCGCTCCGTTTCTTCCGGAGAGAGCATCATTAAGTCGGCCAGCTCATCAATAATAATCACAATGTATGGCAGCGGATCAATTGATTTATTCCGCCGGGTCTTCTTGTTGTAATCAACGATGTTGCGTGCGCCAGCCTCGGCAAACATCTTGTACCGATTGTCCATCTCGCGCATGGCCCATTGCAGCACGCCAATCACCTTATCCATCTCCACCACCACCGGCGCGGCCAGGTGTGGAATCCCGTTGTAGCCAGTCAGCTCCACCCGCTTGGGATCAACCATCACCACCTTAAGTTGCTCTGGCGTGTTGAGCAGCAGCAAGCTGGCAATAATGGCGTTGACCAAAACCGATTTACCAGAACCGGTGGCTCCAGCAATGAGCAAATGGGGCATAGCGGCCAAATCGGCCACGATGGGCTGCCCGGCAACGTCTTGCCCCAACCCAATGCGTAGAGGCGATTTAAGCTTGCCAAATGCGGCCGTTTCCATCACATCCCGCAAAGAGACCAGCGCCTTGGCCGGGTTGGGCACCTCGATGCCTATGTAGCCTTTCCCCGGCACCGGGGCCTGAATGCGGATCGACTGGGCGTGCAGCGCCAGCGTCAGATCATCGGCCAGCCCAGCAATTTTGCCTACTTTCACCTTGGTTCGCTTACCGCTGCGCATCTGGATGAAGCTGGGCTCCACACCAAATTGGGTGATGGTAGGTCCCTGGTTGATCTCGACCACAGTGGCGGGCGCGCCAAAGCTTTCCAGGGTGTGCTCGATGATTTCGACCTGCTCGCGAATCACTGCGCCGCTGGGGTCCTGGTCGGTGCCAGGCTCTAAAATTTCTTCAAGGACGGGGAGCTTCCAGTTGTGCTGCTGAGAACGGCCGTTTGTGCCCAAAAATACCGGCGTCACTATTGTTGGCGTTTCGGCTGGTTCTGGGGCCGTTTTGCCGCGTGAACCACGCCCTTTGCGGGCCGGCTTGGCGGTAGGTTTTGCTTCCGGCTTTGCGGTTTTGGCTTCGGCTGCGGCGGCTTCAGGCGCGGCGGTTGGCGCGTCGGGAATAAGGCGAGGCTGCGTGGTTTCGTTCACGGGGGTCCGCTGGGAGCGACCCGTGTTGATGGGGATTTCACGATTGGTACGGCCGTTGCCGGTGCTGGACAAAGACGGCCGTCGCTCAAACAGCAGCTGTAAGAAGCGGCCCATATCTTCCCGCGTCACGCCTGAGACCAAAATCGTGCCCACGACGGCTATCACCGTCAGGGTGAAAATAGCGCCAAGATTGCCAACGGCCGTCATCAGCACCGAAGCAATCAGACCACCCAGATAGCCGCCGCCTTGTTCGGCCCGGGCAATGGTCCACGGATCAAAAAAATCGTTTTCCAGCATGAGCAAGGTCAAGGAGGCAAAACCCATTAAAGCAATGTAAAGCAGCCCGGCCCCAGTCAGACGATAGACGGGCAGTTCTGGCGGCTGCTCCATACCCCACAGCACTAAATAAAGCCCCACGCCGCCGGTAATGAGCGGCAGCAGCACACTGCCCCAGCCAAAAGTGCGGCCCATCAGCCCAGCCAGCGCCGTCGTCAGCTGCCCCTGATTTGGTGACAGCAAACTCAGCACCAAAATCACGGTAATGAAGATGATAAGGATACCCACCATCAATGCTTTTTGGGCGACGTTGAGGCTGATGGATCTGCTGCTCTTCTTCCGGCTGGTTGTTTTACGTCTGGTCGTGGTTTTCTTGCGCGGCGTACGTTTGCCTGTGCCCCCGCGCGTGGTGCGGGATTTGGCTTGTGCCTTGCGGCTGGTACTCTTTTTGCGCGTGGTTGTCTTCTTCTTGGCCATAGCTCAGATGTTCCTATCGGTCAGGTGGGCATTATAACATGGATACAAATTCACGTCAGCCGGAGGAAGAATTTGATACAAAGAGACGAAGATAGAAAGGAACAAAGAAAACAAACCCTTTGTCCCTTCGTTTCTTGGTTCCTTTGTTATGAAAATGACCCCCTTTGGAATTGCCCTTTCTTCAAATTCGTGATATTCGTCCATTTGTTGGATTCATGATAAGTTTTTTCTATTGTTGGAGCCACAAATCAGTTTCACAGGGACAAGGAATGATTCAACAGGAACGCGAGGGGATTGTTTATTTTGAGTTTGAGAGCTTTGGCGGCAACGGCCGTATCCAACACGCTATCTTCTCCCGCCAGGGTGGGGTGAGCCAACCGCCGCACGATTCGTTAAATTTAAGCGTGAGTGTGCCGGATGAGAAAACGGCCGTTTACGCCAATCGAGCCAAAGCATTCGGGTTATTTGGGCGGCAAAACAACACAGTCGTCCATGCACATTTGGTGCATGGCAATGCCGTAGCCCGCGTCACCCAGGCCAACAACGGTACCTGGATGGAGCATTTTGACGCCCTCATCACCAACGAACCGGGCTGCGCCCTGACGATGAATTACGCCGACTGCACGCCCATCTTTCTGGTCGATCCCGTGCAGCAAGCTATCGGGCTGGGGCATGCGGGCTGGAAGGGTGCTGTGGTTGATTTGCCCGGCGCAATGGTGCGAGCCATGCAGCAACAGTTTACCAGCAACCCTGCCGATTTACTGGCGGGGATTGGCCCCTGCATCAGCTGGGCCAACTATGAGGTGGACGAACCGTTGGTGGGCGAGGTAAAAGCGGCGTTTGCTGATTGGGAAACATTGTTGCGGAAGCCTGTGGGGAAGGGAAACGGCCGTTTCCATTTCGATCTTGCCGAAGCCAACCGGCGCAACCTGGCTCGTGCTGGCGTGCAGCAGATTGAGCTGTCTGGTTTTTGCACTGCCGACTGTACCGACCTCTTCTTCTCCCATCGTGCTGAAAAAGGCAAAACTGGCCGCTTTGGCACCATCTTTGTCCTGCTACCCTAACTTGAACAAACTAGAACCAAAGAGTTTTTATCAGCAGATTACGCAGATTTACTAGATTTTCAATCTTTTGCATCTGCGTAATCTTTGATTTTTTCATTTGCACTATACAGATTTGAACGGCCGTCTTTGCCTACTTGTTCGATGGCGTCGCAGCGGGCCAGCGTGTAGGTAATGCGCTGGGCCAGGTTTAGCCTGATTTTGGCCAAATCGGCCAACTGGCGATTGGTAAACAGCTGTGGTAAATCGGACGGCAACATCGCCAGCAAGTCGGCAGGCGTGGCAAAGGTATGCAAGGCCACCACTGCCAACAGCTGATGATCGTGCAGGCTCCACCCTTTGCGCCGCCAACTGCCCTGGCCATCGTCCCGCCAGATTTCCTCCTGCTGGGTGAGCACCGCGCCCACCACCAAATTGGGATGCGGCAACAGGTGGGGAATGCGCATGAGTTCAGAGAAGAGGTCGAGCGGCTGCCCTTTTTTGGGGGACTTGCGACGGCTGATCGGTTCGCCACCAGCCGTTTGCCGCACAATCCATTTTTCCTGAGCAATGGGATGCAGCAGCAACACTGGGTGATCCTCCAGCAGCCGCTTCAATTTGCGCTTCATCGCCCCAAAATGGCGCGTCTGAATTTCAATCAGCTGCTCCCCGCGCACGATGTCGATGATAAAGCCGTCTACTTTGACTTCAAACTGGTCGGTGGAACGGCCGTACCACGCTTTAATGCCCGCGTGCAGCGATTTTTCTGCCAGAGTCCCAATCTTGTTCATAAAAAATAGCAATCCACTGATTTCGCAGATTGCACAGATTAAAAACTAAAATCTGCGGAAATCTGTGTAATCTGCGGATAGTTCAAAATCATTTACGGCTTGTATAAGCCCCAATCATCCATAAACCAGCCGTTGTTTTGAATGGCCCAGCGCCCGCGCATGGCGGCTCCCACGGTAACAGTTTGCGTTTTTGAAACAGTAAATGTGGTTTGGAAGCGATTCTTCTGGCCAAACGTGGGCAGCATCCAGCCCGTGGTGCCGTTACCGGCAATCAGCTTTACCTCGCCTGAGAGTGGGTCCGGTGCCCAGATTTTTTGGCCATTGTCATAGCCCACGACCAGATCAGGGAAAACGTTGATGATGAGGACATAGGTGCCAGGTTGGAGAGTTACGGCCGTTTTCAGCTCAAACCAAATCGCACCGGACCCTTTAAACACCTTCACCGTTTGATCGCCATCCCAAATAAACAAATCATGCTCCTCTGGCGGCAAGAAGGCCGAAGGCAGTACGCGCGCTTCAGGGGGAACCCATTTATTCCAGGGGTCAGGGTCTAATTGATTCTCTTCATTTTTATATGTAAACTGCCAGCCTTCCGGGATTTGCAGCTCTGGCGCGCCATTTAACTGGTACCAACCTTGCTCAAAGGAAGGATTAGACAGCAGGTTAGGTCCTAATGAAGGAACAGTCACCAGCGGCAGATAAACTATGTTGCTGCTGCCTGCTTGTGCGGCGTGTGATTGCTGCCCGATCAGGCTCACAAGCACAAAAAGGGCCAGACTCAACCCCAAAAATCGTTTTATTTTTACCATACATATTCTCCCTGAACGGGTTGATTCTAACAGAATAGTGGCGCGCTTGACCAAACTGGGCAAGCCTGCTACTCTGTGGCACCATTTGTCATAATGTTTACTATTTCGCGAGGGGAACTCTTGCCGAGTTTTGTTGGCGCGAAATAGTTAAGCAGTTTTGCGGAGCAGTTAAGCATATTAACTTGCTGTATTTTCCGCAAAACTGCATCGGGCAAAACGATTTATCGCTTATGTTAAGAAGGAGTGGTTCCCATGAGCGAAGCAAATGTTGAGCACTATGAAGTTGAAGAACAATCACCTGAAGCAGATGAGATGGATGTCATTCTGTTAGAACGGGATGATGAAACGCAGGGCGAGCTGACAAAGTTTGGCATACTGGCAATTGTTTTGCTGTTTACGGTGCTGATTATTGCTTTGTTACGGCCGTACATCTTCAACACCATCATCCCCGCCGTCCTGGGCGAAGGTCAGCCCACCGCCCCCATTTTGGACGATGCAGACGCCGAAACCATTAAACCAGCCACGGATGAAGCCGAAGAAAGTGAAGCGGTAGAAGAGAGTGAGAATGAAGCTGTAGGTGGAGAAGAATCGGAAGCAGCTGATTCCTCAACTGAAGGTGCTGAAGAAGTAACTGAACCTGAAAACCCGGCAGATTTCCCAACGGCCGTTCCCGCCCAAAGCCACACCGTATAGGCCGGAGAAACCCTCACCGCCATCGCTCAGCGCTACAACGTCACTGTCCAGGCTATCGTCACCGCCAACAGCATCACCAACCCGGACCGCGTCGCCGTAGGTACGGTACTCATCATTCCAGAGGGTCAGTAAGCGGTATTCAGTAGGTCGGTAATCCGTACAGTTTAGGATTGTGCTAGGGAAGACCGCCGAGGGGCAGGTGCGCCACGAAGCAGGCCCTCGGTGCTTAAATCTTCGTCGATGTCTGGCCAGTGGATGCCGTAACCACCGCCTGCAATCTGCCAATTGGCACGCTGTTCTGGTGTGGCATGAAGAAGCGTTGGATACCAAACAAGCGGCACGGTAATGGTACGGCCGTCTAACAAAGATACACACAAATCATCATCTGTAACCACAACATCTATTACTTTTTCACCGGGTTTAATTTCCAAAGTATTCATTCCACTTCTCCACAATAACTGACTCATTCTCAGTTACAATTCGTTCTATTCGACGTAATTCGTTTGCCTTAAAACCTAAGTTTCGTGATAGGCTCACTGGATTTACCCAAAACTTTGCCGATTTATCGTCCCGATCAATGTGAATATGTGGCGGTTCATTCGGCTCATGGCTATAAAAGTAAAATCGATAAGGTCCAATCCGTAGCACAGTAGGCATCTAAATCACCATGCCCGCTTTTTTCTTGTTGGTTTTACCCCTCCCCTATAGCTAACTACTTCGATAACAACAAATGCACACCGACTCCCATCTAGCATTTTAACTTTTAATCTATTGTCCATTTCCTCAATATTAAATGCTGACGTAATAACAGTAGGTAATTGGGCATTGTAACGATAGTTAAATAATTGGTAGATTTTTTCTCGTGCCCACGGACTTGCACTTTCTACTCCTAATCCCAAATCGTCTAAAACAAGCAAAGGGAAAGTCTTAATATATTCGAAACGCTGATCATAGCGAACCAAACTAGAGGGATTATAAGTGACCCGTAGATGATCTAATAAATCAGGAACGAAGATAAATAGTACGGGATATCCTCTCTCGCGGACACGGTTAGCTATAGCAGCAGCTAAATGAGTTTTTCCATTTCCATGTCCGATACTATTAAATACAATCCAGTTCTTTGGAGATTCTGCATATTCTTTAGCAACTTCGTATGCAGTCTTCAAATTATCTAAATCCTCTTTTTTTATCTTCAGTTCGCGTTCTCGCAAATCAAAGTTTCGAAATGTTTTATCTTCATGCAATTCAAGAGAAGATAATTCTATTTGATAGGTGCCTCGTCGAAAATCAGGCACATCAATTTCTATATTTTTGGTTAGATCCGTATCTTCTATTCTTGACCGAATTCTTGAATCAAGCATAGCTAATTCTTGATTTGTGGTAATCACTGTAGGCAATTTTGCGACATAACGATGGTTAAATATCTGATACAATTTTTCTTGAGCCCATTCGGTATTGCTCTGGGTTCCAAGATCATCTAACACTAGCAATGGAATATTTCTGATTTGATCAAATCTTTGGTCATAGGTTTCTGTAGCATTAGGACTAAATGCAGACCTTAAATGATCCAGCAAGTCTGGCACATTAATAAAAAGTGTTGGCCGACCAAGGGATAAATTATGGTTTGCAATTGCAGCCGCTAAATGAGTTTTTCCACAACCATATCCACCTTGTAAAACTAACCATCCTGAAGGTTTTTGAGCATAAGAATGCGAGACGTCATATGCATTTTTTAATATTTCTTGTTTTGCTGGGGGTAAGCCAAAACCCCCTGGAGCAAATGAATCAAAAGTATGATCTTTTAAGGCCCCTATTTGACTGATCTTTTGCAGGCTGTCCAAGCGATTTGCCGTAAATTCAGCTGCTCGACATGAACACACCATTGCTTTCCCAAAGCTTGGATGCACAGGAGGAACATCTGGCAAATAATAGCCTAACCCTCCGCAATAAGGACAATCTTTTTTTCCTAGCCCACCATCATCCCTACTTTCTTCAATTTCTTCATTATCTGATGACAATATCTTTGTATTCTTC
>JBNKLQ010000216.1:0-10850 GCA_050292445.1 Promineifilaceae bacterium (SeqCode)
TGGAGAGGTCGCTGTCAAAAACGGCCGTACGCCCATCCACCGTCGCACAAATCTGGCCAGCTTCCACCCCCTTTTGCATCAATTCTGGCAAACCCGCCTCAATGATGGGGCTGCGCCCTGCGTTAATCATCTCCACCTTCGTGGGATTCACATCCACGCCGATGACCCGATGCCCATTGTCCGCCAGGGCAGCAGCGGAAACCGCCCCAACGTAGCCTAAGCCAAAAATGCTGATGTTTGCCATATCCTATTTCTCCTCAAAAGCAAACCGCAGAGAGCGCGGAGAACGCAGAGAATAGAAAAAGAGAATCTGCGTAATCTGTGTAATCTGCGGATTTTTATTCACTGTGATGTGTCCAGTACATAAGTTAATTAGCCCAATGACTGCTGAATCAATTCGGTAAGCAGCGTGATTTTATTGTGCCATTCTTGCTGCTGCTCGGTCTGCAACTGTTTAATGCCGGATTGGTAACGGCCGTATTCCCCCATCATCTCCTGCACCCCTTGGCCAATACCCGGCGTCGTGTTATCTACATGTACCGTGCCCTTGTTGAAGTATGTGCGCAGCAGCGGCCAGTCCGATGTAATAATTGGCTTGCCCAGCGACAGCGCCTCGCAGGCACCACGCTGCATCGTGTGGTTGCGTGTGGTTAGGCACATGACCGCCTGGCAACCATCCAGCATCGCGTAATATTCCTCGTTGGGCAGAAAGCCGGTGAAGTGAACATTGGGCGGAACTGGGCCAGGGATGGGCTGCCCGTCACTGCGTTTTTTGCCCGTTACGTAAAAATGCACATCTTCCGTTTTGGCGGCGGCAGCCAGCACCTCGGCCAGCGGCTCGTCCTCGGCAAAGGTGTTGACGACAACCACGTTAAATTCGCCGTCGAACGGATAAGCCCCGGACTTGGGGAACGTGGTGGGGATGTCGCGCAGAACAAAGGCGTGGCCACCCCAACTGTTGATTTGCTCTTGAAAATGTTCGTTGGTGACGATGGTGGTCACCGCCTGGCGAGCCAAAAAGCGGTATAGCCATTGGGGGCGCGTCCAGTATGGTGCCTGCATCGCATCGCTGTGAGCGTCTACGACGAAACGGCCGTTCATCAGCGCGCAATACAAATAAACAAAAAAGACGGCAAAGCTGGGCGGGCTCTGCACAAATACGATTTTGGGCCGCTGGCGAAACAGCAGCCAGAGTGTTTTTACCGCCTGGGTGCTGTATTTAAACGGTGCCGCCAACAAGCCGCGCCGCTTTGTGGCATGGACAAAGTGCAGCGCATCGATGCCCAATTTCCGGGCAAAAACCTGGCTGCGCGGGCCGTGGCTGGGCGGTCCCCAGACCAAAAACAAAGCCTGTTCACAGAGTGGTGCAAATTGTTCGACTGTTTGAGCAATCATAATTAATCCATAAATTGTGTTAGTAAACGTTCTACGTTTTTCTCGACTGAAAATGATTCAATGACTGTTTGCCGACCGTGCTGGCCTAGCTGGTTACGGCCGTTCCTATCATCCAGCAAATCCGCCAACGCCTGGGCTAAGGCTGTGTCATCAGCGGGTGGCACTAGCAGACCGTTCACACCATCCATGACCACCTCGGGAATGCCGGAATGGCGCGTGGAGACAACCGGAAGTTCCATCGCCATCGCCTCCAAAATCACGTTAGGAATGCCGTCCCGGTCGCCATCCTGGCCGGTGATGCAGGGCAGCACAAAAATGTCAGCCTCTTGGTATTTGTCGATGACCGCCTGGTGCGGCAGCGCGCCGCACAGCGTTACCGTATCGCCCAAACCAAGCTGCTGAATTTGGCTGGTCAAGGCCTGCCGGTCTGGGCCTTCGCCGACAATGTGGCATTGAAAATCGTACCCCTGGTCTTTGAGCAAACGGCAGGCACAAAGCAAATGGGCAAACCCTTTTTTCTCTTTTAGCTGGCCGACAGCGAGCAAAAGCGGGATGGCAGACGGCCGTTTTCGTTCCGTCGGCTGGTACTGGTCGATGTCCAAACCGTGATAGATACAGTGCAGCTTTTGCCCCAGGCCGTTGCCATTCAGGTTAGCCAGGTGGGTTTCGTTGTACTGCGTGCAGGTGGCTACAAATTTAGCCTCCGCCATTTTTTCCGGCAGCAGCACGGGATCGACGTAAATGTCGTTGGCGTGGGCGGTGACACTGTACGGCCGGTTCAACAGACGGCTCACGACGATTGCGGCGGTGGCAGCCCGGTCCACAAAGTGGGCATGGAGATGGTGCCCCGGCTGGCGGCGCAGCAAAAAGGCAGCGTACACGCCGGTGCCAAAATGCAGGATCGTTTTGAGACGGGCCTTCAAGCTGGGATGTGGCCGGGTGAGCAGGTAGAAAAGGGTGCGCCAGGTGGGGAACGGCCGTAACAATCCAGCCCACAAAAGACTAACCACCAACTTGCCGGGCGAAATGGGCAGCAAGTAGCAGACGTCCTGCGCCAATGCCTCCTGCTCCGGCGAAAGCGGCCGCTTCGGACGACGAATAGAGACCACCTGCACCTGTACACCGCGCTGCCGCAGCAGCTTGATCTCACGATCAATAAAGGTCGTCGTGAGCAACGGATAGGTACCGATGAGGTATGTCAGTTTGAAGTTTTCGCTGCTGCTTTTACCAATTTGTGCATGCATTAAGGTTGTGCTCCTGCAAAAATATGTTGTGAAGAGCGCAGAGAAAAAACTGTTGAATCTGAAACATCAGCAGATTTTTATCTATCATGGTTGGTGGTGTGAGTGTCATCTCCTCTGTTTTGTTAGCGGGTAAAGTGGCCTGGCTTGTGCCCGCACTGGCTGCCGCCCGGAAAATCAGCGGCAGGTATTGACGTTCGTCAAGTGTCACGGTGTCATATTCAAAAGCCCCCATCTCGGCGACCCCGCCACGATAATTACCAAGAATATCGTCTGCAGGGGCAAAGGTGCGGTCTGCCTGGCCGATGGCGGGACTGGTGCTGGGGAGACGGCCGTATAAATCCACCAACCGTTCAAACTCCTGCCGAATAGTGGTGTTGCCGCTCAAAAATGCAGTGCCCTGCCAACGGGGCAGCACAACGCCTGACTGATCCGTGTTCAGCTCTGGATCAGCTATCAGGCGCTGATCATCATCTGTTGGGCTGGCGGGCTCGCCCGATGGAATGGCTGCACCGCCGTTCCAATACAGATTGTTATGCAAAACCAGGTTGATGGTTACGGCCGCATCACCAGTAGAAAATTTATTTTCGTCTCCAGAGTCGGCGGCACCCATCGTGCCTGTGGGGTCTGCCCAAATGTTGTTGTAGAAGGCAATGTTTTGGTTCAGCGGATTATCTCCAGTGATATTGATCCAGAAAGCGTAGGCTTTGGCTGGTAAATCGCCTACGATGGTATTGTTGGCAAAGGTCACGTCTTTGGCCCCACGCACACCAAAGGCAGCATTGGCTAAATTGTCAGAATTACCGATCATCAGGTTATTCACCACCCACACCATTTCCGCCTCGTGGTAAGGCTTGCCATCGTTGCCAATTTGCACAAACGTTTCCGCGTCGCCCTCCCAATTGAGGAAAATATTGCGCTGGATCGTGATGCGCTCCGCGCCCTCCAGGCCATCGCTACTGTCATTGCTGTCCTTCACCACGATGAAATGTTTGGTATTGCTTTCGTCGGTGCGTCCGCTGCCGGCAAAATCATTGAAAAAGATGTTGTCCTGTATCACCACATCGGTGACGCCGTTCACGTCTATGTGCTGATCCGATTCGCCCTGGTTGTAAAAAATATTGTTTTCCACCGTTACAAACCGCGACCCGTCACGAATTTTGAGCAAATCGTTGTTGTAAGAGTCGTAAAAAATATTGTTGCGGAAGATGACGTTCTCCGACCAGATATCGCCACTCCGATCCATGATCACGATGTAATCGCCAGATACCGGCCCATTGTGGCGTAATTGGAAGCCTTCAAAAGCCATGTTGCGCACGCCGTCCAGTTCAATGGCCAGGCCATCATTTTCCAGAATGGCGAGGTAAGGAGTTTCTGCCTTGAAGGTGGTCATGGTTGTAAACCGCTCTTTGAGATTGTTCAGGCCACTGTATGTGCCATCCTTGAACCAGACAGTGCAGCCATCATCCGGCACGTTGGCCGAAGCGTATTCCATCGTGGCCCACGGTTCAGCGAAAGTGCCCGGATTGCTGTCGCTGCCCTCAGGCTCGGGGGCCACCCAACGGGCACATGTACCCATTGGAGCCGTAGGGGAACTCCCCATACCATTTGCGTGGGAGATCAGCAAAGGAATCATCATTGTTGCGAAAGCAAAGCCCAAAGCAACCAGCCGACTGGGGTTATGCTGCGTGTCAAAAGACATGTATGAACCCTAATTCTGCCAGGCCGTCTGGTAATCATCGACGATACGATGTTCACGCAGAGATCTGCCTTTTCGTTCGCTTATCTTGTCGAACACCAGCCAGCGCGCCATGCGCACCAGTCCCGGCGGCAAAGCTGCTAGGTACTTCAATCGCTCCTTGCCTGACAGGCGTATGCGGTCTGGCTCATAGCCAAATTCCTGCATCATCCGTCCAGCAAAGGTTTGGATGAAGACAATCTCCCAGGGGGAAATGACCTGACGAAAACGGCCGATTGATCGCGTAGAAATGACACCAGGTGTAACAGGCTCAAACGATGTGTTCGCTCCTTCCTTGTGATAGCGGGGCGCGCCACTCATGGTGAGCATCTGCGCAGTGTAACTTTCACCGATAAAGTCGCAGACCTGGCGGAGCGTTTCTTCTGGCTTTTGGGCCAGCGTCTCATAGCGCACAATGAGGAAGCGATCTGGGTAGCGCGCTGCCGCGTGGCTGGCCGCACGTGCCGAAGCAAGCCATTTCACCGTGTCTACCCCAAGGCGGCGGCTCGTTGCCTTCAACCGCTTCAAAACAGATGAATACCGGTCACGCGGATCACGAATGAGATGGATAATTCTGGCCTGGGGGAATTCCTGAAAAACCTGGTCAGCATATTCTTCCGTGTGTAGCGATTTATCGCCCCAGCGCGTTTTCCCATCTCGCTCGGCGTGGTGCTGGTGGATAAGGGCAAAGAGACGGCCGTAACTCGCCTCCCCTTCCCTTAACTCACGGCGAATGCGCTCCGGGTCTGGCTTCAGGTTGACGATTCGTTTGTAAGACAGCATCGTCTTCAGGCAGCGTTCAAAATTCTCCGGCTGGTTTAGATCGCCAAACTGGCCGTAAAAGTAGCGCCACATGTCGGTGCGCCGCACCATCGACAGGTTTGGGTGCGTGGCCAGCAAGGCGTACATCAGCGTGGTGCCGCTGCGATTGGTGCCGCTGACAAAAACTGGCTTCGGTTCACTCATCGTCAAACTCCCTCAAAACGTAGCCGAGGATTCCAATCCTCGTTTTGCGCGCTAAGAAAGCGCGGCTACGGCTTCATTAAATTCTGGTATAGGTCGATGTACTGATCGGCGACGGCACTCAGGCTGTAGCGGTGCTCGACGGTTTGGCGCGCCTGGCGGCCCAGCTGCCTGCGCTGGTTTGCGTTGGTCAGCAGGCTGGCCAGGTTTTGGGCCAAAGCACCGGGATCATCGACTGTAAAGCGTAGGCCGTTTTGATTGTGTTCAATCACGTCCACGTTGCCGGGAATGGCGGACACAACCACCGGTAGGCCACAGCTCATTGCCTCCAGCAAGGCGTTGGAGAGACCTTCAGCGCGGGAAGGCAGCACAAACAGGTCAGCTTCTTGCAGGTGGCCCAGCACATCGTCAGTTTGGCCATGGAACAGCACCCGCTCGGCGATGCCCAGCTGTTTGGCCAGAGCCGCTAGTTCTGCTTTGAGCGGCCCATCACCCAGCAGGTGCAGGCAAATTTCGTGGCGTTCTGTCAACTGGCGCACGGCGTGCAGCAGCGTGTCGAGTCCTTTTTGCGGATGCAGCCGCCCGACAAAGATGAGGCGGGCGGGCGTGTGCAGGTCGTAGCTGGTTTTGGCGAGGATGGCGTCGGTTTCCACCCCGTTGGGCAGCTCGATGATGCGAGAATTGGGGATGTGAACGGCCGTTAACTCATCCACCACTTTTTCATTCAGCGCCACAAACCGATCACACTTTAAGGCTGTGGGCAGCATGAAGCGGGCCAGTGCCAGTTGCCGGTCCTCGCGCATCTTGTTGATGTCGCTGGCGTGGCCGCTGTTGGCCAGCTTGCTGATGACCTTTTTGTTTAATAAGCGCCCGGCGAGAACGGCCGTAAACGTATGGTAGTTCAGGCCGTGTACGTGAATCACGTCATAGTCGGTCCGCCGCCGCCACAGGTGCCACAGCAGCGTGAGGATGTAGAGGTAGCCACCAAATTTACGCAGCCCCTTGATGCCTAAAAACTCCCACAAGGTGAAGTTGCGCTGTACCGGAATGCCGTCCAACGTTTCTTGCGCTGGGGAGCCTCGGAACCACCAGCCGGTGACCAGTTCAACAGCCACTTGCTTTTCTAGCAGTTTGCGGGCCAGCTTGTGCGCCTGCCGCTCCGTGCCGCCAATCCAGGGATAAAATAGCCGCACCACCATCATCACGCGGGGTGTGTGGTCAGCGGCGGCTTTGAGCTGCCATAGTTTGGATGGGTTTTGCAGCGCCCAGTCAGCTTCCTGGATGCGTTTTTGGGCGGCGGCGAGGCGGTTACGGCCATGTGTCACAAACACAAAATGGTTGTGCCAATACTGCACCGCACCGCGCAGCCGATAATATTGCCAGACTTGGGGCAGCAACCCCCACTCCTCATCCGTCAGCGGAAATTCGGCAGCGTAGGCAGCCATAAACGCGAGACCCTGGGCCTCATCAAGGCGTGACAAAACAGTGATCAAATCAATCAGCCGCCACTCCAACCGGGCTAACTCAAAATCGTGCACGGTCACCGTGCCATCGCCGTGGAAAAGTAAATTGTGCAAACCATAATCGCCATGAATGATAAGCCGGGGCAATGCGGCCGTTTCCAAAACGTTAGCCAGTCGGGTTAATGTTTCAGCCAGTTCATCGCGCTTCTCACACAACCATTGGGCGGCCGGATCAAGCAAATCACGCGTTTTTTCCGGCAGTTCTGCCAACTGGCGCAAGTGCCAATCCAGATCGCGCCGCCGTTCACCGCTGTAGGATTGGTACCCCAGGTGATGCTCACCCACAGGCAAAAATCCAGATAGCTGGTGATGCAGCCGGGCCAATACAGTTCCGGCCTGAGCGATTAGCCGCTGGCGCTGCCGCTGGGTCAAAAAATTAGCGGAAACGTTGGTTCCCTCCACAAAATCAAAGAGGGCGTAAGTACGGCCGTTTCGCGGCACTAATGTCTCTCCCTCCAGGGTGGCGTTCAGGCGCGGGGCAGGGAAGCCGCAAACGGCCAGCTGGTTGAGAATGGCATGTTCGTAAGTCATCGTAGCGGCAGGCCAGGGAGAGCGGTACCGCTTCAGCACTTTTTTACCGCTGGATGTGTGCAGTACCAAGCTACTGTTACGATTGCCAAAGGGCAAATTCTGCGGTGGCTGGACCAGGGTTAACCCAAAGGCGTGCAGAATTTGTTCAGCCGAACCGCGCCCAATTTCCGGCGCGAACAGGCGGGCCAAGACAGCCTGCTTGATCCGGCTGGGTCGCGGAATGGACCAGATGCGCGGGGGCGTTAGGGCAAATTCACTCATACGGCCGTTTGTATCTCCCACGTTGACCAACGTCCCAGCAAGATTTGGTCCAACTGATGTTGGAACAGGCTGCGCACGGCCGTTAAATCTTCACCGTCATTCGCCACTTCCAACACCAACCACTGTTTGCTCCTGGCATGGGCCACAGCCAATTCAACAGCCTTATGCGCATGGCGGACAAATTGGGAAATCTCGGCCGGTTCCTTGTGCTGGGCACGCTGCCATAAGCCTCGCTCGTAAATGCGCTTTTCGCAAACGGCCGCAGATGCCTGCACATAAATAACCAGACCAGGCTGCGGCAGTAGATCAATGTAAGCCGCAATTTGGGCCGGAGCCGGTTTTTCGGCGCTAGATGTAAAAAGTTGGACAACGCGATGGATAAAGCCTTCGTCAAACAACAATAGTTCATCGGGGCGGAGATGGCGGCGCAGGAATTCGTAGGTGCCCATGTGATGGAACAGCCAGGGCAGCACCTGTCGCTGGCGTGTGTCGGCAGCGGCGGGACGGCCTCGTTGGCTGGCCAGCACTTGCGTGATGAGTCGCGGATGCTGCACCATAAAATTTAGCCGCTGCCCGATGCTCAACAGGTAAAAGACACGCCACAGCAACGGCCGTTGCCACGCTGCCGGAGCCAACCACTGCACCAGCTTACCGCCCATCGTGCGGCGAGCAAAGGGTCGGGCGGCTTCGACAACAGTGTAGGCACGGCAACCACGTGACTCAAAAAAGCGAGTCACCTCAGGCAAAAGCGTCGTTTTGCCCGCACCTGGCGCGCCGATAAATTCAATAATCATAGTTACAACACCTGCCAAACGGCCGTTTTCAACTGGCGTTCAACTTCGGCAAACGGCAGATCGGCATTGATGGTTAACAGGCTCACGGCCTCGTCACTGCCTTCCATTTCGGCAGCAAATTTGTTGAGAAACTGGGCTTTGGCAGTTACGGCCGTTGGGTCATGGTCTGGTTTGCGCTGCAAGGAAACTTCCGGGCTGACGTTAAGCAGCAGGTAATGGCGCGGCGGGCTAATCTGGCGATAAATCCCCTGCTCGGCGGTGGCAAAGACACGCCCCACGCGGTTGGCATGTCCGTTCAGATAAATTTTGGGGCCATCCAGCAGCGCTGCCAATGGATACCGGTCATAAATGACAACGGCCGTTTCTGCTTTGGCTCGGCTTTCCCGGTAACGATGCAATCGATCCCGACCAATGGAAAGATGATGGCTGTAACGCACAATCTGGCGCAGTTGCACCAGCCATCGTGCCAGCCAACTGTCCGACCCCAGCCAGCCAGCCACAGTGCGCTGGCCACGCCGCGCCGCGCGGAAAAGTAAATAAACCAGCTCGCTGCGCCGCGACGGCTGCTTGCTGCCCAGGTAATACAGCCGCACATCCAACTTCCAGCTCAGCCAGTCAGTGATGCGCTGGCACATGGTTGATTTACCTGCCCCATCGGCCCCAATCAGCGCCAGCGTGCGGCCTCCGGTGCACAACGTCATTTTGCGCCGGGGGCTGCTTGGGCGCTGCCGCCACAGTTCACGGAAATAGATGAGTGATGCGCGGAGGCGAGAATGGCGTTGATACGGCCGTAACCTCCTCCGTACCTGTGACCTCAGCCAGAACAGCTGCCAGCCATCTCTGGTTTCCGCTTGAACTGTTTGTAAAAAGGCAAAAATAATTTCTTCAGAAACAATGTTGAGCTGTTGCGCCGCCTCAACAATCTGTTCAGGCGTTGTGCGCTGCCAGAGCCACTCAATTTCCTGGCGAATGTGTGCCGGTAAGCCGGGTGAACGGATGGAAAACACATCTTTCACTACGTCCCGATCTCGGTATTTAAGCAGCGCCCGCAGGCAAAGGATGACCAGCTCCACAGCAGGGGATGGCACCAACACGCCCTGCGGCAGGCAGACCGAGGTGAATATTTGTTCCTCGATAGGCAGATGATAATTTTTGACGTATTGCTCACCCAAAACAAGCTGGTAATGGACGTGCAAATGGAACAGCTTGCCGCTGGCGGCATCGTACCCCAAATGGTTTTCTATGCCGGAATAATGTTTGCCAGGTGCAGCCAGCAGCGGCTTCACCTGATGCTCACGAAGGATTTGGCGGAAAAGCGGGGCGTCCTGGGGATTTACAAGGAGGTCGAGGTCGGTACGGCCGTTTAACGCCTCATTCAACCGCATATTGCTTTTCCAGTGGCAGTACCGTACCCTTGCCTTGTTCAGGGCAAAAAACAGCCGGGTAACAGCCGCCAACGCCTCTAACTTTTCATAGGTACAAGTGGTCATGACATTAATTCTCATAGGTGTAGCCCGTTAGAAAATCGAACTGATTCATCCTGTCACGGACAACGCCGATCCAGTGAGGCGTCCAAGCCACCCGCTGCCGGTAGGGGTCTGGCATCGGTTTCACAATGCCAGCACACGCTTCCAGGTAAGCATCATGAGCCTCAATTCCCACAAATTGGCACAAATCCGCCAGCTTCTGCCGAGGCTGCTGCACAAATTCCTCGTAGCGTACGGCCGTTAGGCTGGTACCCGGCAAACGACTACGCAGATTGGCCAGCGTGTGGCAGTAGTTAAAATAATGGTCAATTGCGTTCTCAAAACTCCGCCCACCGCGCACCATCATGATGCTGATGGGATCATACGGGTTGCGAACAACCTGGATGATCCGCAGGTCAACTGTAGCCATCATTGCCTGCAACTGACCCAAAAGCTGCGGCTCCTGCCCAAACTGCCAGGTCGATGGCCCCGCCTTGCTGTCACCTATGACTTCAATTTCTTGGTGCCGTCCTTGCCATTGGCCAGGCACTGCCAAAGAATATGGCGTCAGACGGCGGGCGGTGACTCTCCCACGTAACGCCTCGCGCTTTGCCCCCCTCAACAGCAGGTGAAAAATCTGGTCTCGCTTGAACCCGGCAGAGACGTAGTGCAGCGCATCAATTTCGTCGGCCAGCACCACATTGGGATGGGCATCCAGCAGCGACCCCAGCAGCGTGCCGCCGCTCTTCACCTGGCCGACGAACAGGCAAAACGTTTTTACATCCTGAAAAAGGGCTGGCTGGCGGTAGGTTTTGTACGCCGTTAGAGCATACCGCCGGGTCGTGTCCAGTTTGTGGAAGATGGGGCTGCGCAGCACTTTGGCACCAGGGCCATCTTTGGCAAAAGCGCGCCACCGAGCCGAATTCAGCCAGTGAACC
>JBNKLQ010000217.1:0-10830 GCA_050292445.1 Promineifilaceae bacterium (SeqCode)
CGTATTTTTGACTGGTCTATTGCTTGCCAACTCAAGCGTTAGCTTTTGGGCACTTTTTCAAACACTGAAAAGCCCTTCTCAAGCATGATAGTTGGGACCCAGCGAGGTATAATGACACCATGCTAAGAAATGATCGTTTCAATTTTATTTCATCATTAATTTTGGGCGCACTTCTGGTGGCAATTGGCCTACTGGCGATGGAATTTGTGGTCAACAACTGGTGGCCCGTCGATATCAATCGGCTAGACCTGGTGCGGGCCGCCGCGCAAGATCGGGCGGATGCGGCCTCTTTGCTGGAAGCGGCTAACTTTGAAATTATCCTGGTTTTTTTGGCCACGGTGTTAACGGCCGTTACCGGCCTGGTGCTGCCCATTTCTTACTTTCTTAATCGGCGCTTTGCCGCCTATACAGATAGGCGCTTTGGTAAGCTGGAGGAGTCCCGTCTGCTGGTCTCCCTACGCCAATCTATGGCGGCTGGCATTTGGGTGGCATTTTGCCTTTGGCTGCAAATGAATCGCTCTTTTGGGTTGGCCGTTGCCTTGCTCGTCGCCACCGTCTTAATTTTGTTTGAAATTTTGCTGCAAATCCGCAGCCGTGCCGCCCAGGCAAACTTACAGTAATCCGTACTCGGCTGTTCTGATTACTGACCTACGGATCACTGACAACTAAAATATGAGTAATCAAGCCCCTGATAAAGAAAAAACACAAACCCTGCTGCGCGAACTGCCCAGCGTGGACCGTTTGCTGAACACGTCGCTGGCGGTGGACATGATGCTGGCATACGGCCGTCCCCTCACCATAGAAAGCTTGCGCCATAGTCTGGAAACTGCCCGCAGCGCTATTCTCAGTGGACAAGCCAGCTATGCGCCCATGAACGCCGTGCTGGTCGATGACGCCCGGGTTTGGTTGGAAAGCTTTTTGGCCCCCACTTTGCAGCCTGTCATCAACGGCACGGGCGTGATTGTCCACACAAATCTGGGCCGCGCCCCGCTCAGCGAGGCAGCCCGCCAGGCCATTGACGATGCGGCAAAAGGGTATAGCACCCTGGAATACGATCTGGCCAGCGGTGAGCGCGGCTCCCGCACCGTTCATGCCGAACAGCTGCTCATCCGCCTAACCGAAGCAGAGGCATCGCTGGCGGTGAATAATAATGCTGCGGCCGTTTTGCTCATGCTCACCGCGCTGTGCCAGGGCAAAGAAGTAATCATCAGCCGGGGGCAGCTGGTAGAAATTGGGGGTGGCTTCCGTATCCCGGACGTGATGGCCCAATCCGGGGCAGCCCTGGTAGAAGTAGGCACAACCAACCGCACCCATTTGCGCGACTATGCCAAGGCCATCACAGAAAATACGGCCGCAATCCTCGTCGCCCACCACTCCAACTACAAAATTATCGGTTTCAGCAGCGAGCCAACTCTGGCTGAACTGGCCGAGCTGGCCCATGAACACAATCTGCCCCTGCTTTATGACCAGGGCAGTGGTGCCCTGCTGGACAGCACGCCGTACGGCCTGGAGTCAGAACCCACCGTGCTGGATGGCCTGGCTGCCGGGGCTGATTTGGTGGCCTTCAGCGGCGACAAGCTGCTGGGCGGGCCGCAAGCAGGTATTTTGGTGGGGCGACAAGAATTGGTCGCTCATCTCAAGCGGCATCCACTGGCCCGAGCCGTGCGCGCCGACAAGCTCTGCCTGGCTGGGCTAGCCGCCACGCTCACCCACTACCTTACCGACAACGCGCTCACGGAAATTCCCGTCTGGCGCATGATTGCTCGTCCGCTGGACGAGATTGTCGCTGAAGCAGACACCTGGGCCGCCCGCTTACAGGAGTTGGGTATTAAAGCAGAGGTGGTAGACGGCCGTTCCACGGTCGGCGGTGGTAGTTTGCCGGGTACCAGCCTACCCAGTCGCCTGGTGGCCCTCAATCACAACAACCCTGACCAGCTTGCAAAACAACTGCGCCGGGAGAAAATACCGGTGATTGGTCGCATTCAAGACGGCCGTTTCCTCATTGATCCACGCACCATTTTGCCAGAACAGGTTGAAATGTTACTGCAATCCCTGGTAAACTGTGCGTTGGAGTAAACACTAGAATCATTTTTTATTAAAATTTCGAATACAGATAAACACAGATTTTCACAGATGAACAAACAAATCTGCGCTCATCTGTCAAAGTCTGTGTTCCATTTCTTAGATGAATACAATCAAGCAAAACAGCCGCATTCTTGCCATAGAAACATCGTGTGATGAAACGTCCGCAGCCGTGGTGGAAGACGGCCGTACTATCCTCAGCAACGTTATTGCCAGCCAGGTAGATTTACACGCCCAGTTTGGCGGCGTCTTCCCCGAAGTTGCCTCACGCAAACATATTGAAGTTATACATGCCGTGGTACAGCAGGCGCTGGAAGAGGCCCACATGGGGCTAGACGACATCGACTGCATTGCCGTGACGCGTGGTCCTGGCCTGGTTGGCTCGCTGCTGGTGGGTGTGAACATGGCCAAAGGGCTGGCACTGGCGCGAAACAAACCATTTCTGGGCATCAATCATATTGAAGGGCACATCTATTCGCTCTGGCTCACCGAGCATGTGGATGAGATTGAGTTTCCTCTGCTCACGCTGGTCGTCAGCGGCGGGCACACTGAATTATATTTGATGCTGGACCACGGCCAATATCAGCATCTAGGCGGTACGCTGGACGATGCGGCGGGGGAAGCGTTTGATAAGGTAGGTCGGGTATTGGGCCTGCCCTTCCCTGGCGGACCGGCCATCGATAAACTGGCACCTTCGGGTAACGCCACAGCTTTTAAGTTCCCCCGGGCCGTGATGGATGATGGATATAATTTTAGTTTTAGCGGCTTAAAAACGGCCGTTTCCCGGCAAATCAAGCATTTTAACCAAACGAAACTACCGGTTGAGGATTTGGCAGCCAGTTTTCAAACGGCCGTTGTCGATGCCCTGGTAACCAAAACAGAACGCGCCGCAGCGGCCTATGGCGTGACGGCCGTTCATCTGGCAGGCGGCGTTTCGGCCAACGAGGAACTGCGGCAAACGATGACAGCCCAGATTGCTTTGCCTGTCCGGTACCCACCTCCTATTCTCTGCACCGATAATGCCGCTATGATAGGAGCAGCAGCACATTGGCACTATGTAAACGGCCGTCGTGACGCCCTAAATCTAGATGTTATCCCCAGTTTGCAGCTGATTTAACTGCAACTTTGCCGGCAACTATGCTTGCTATCAGTAAAAATGGAAGAAAAACGGCCGTAACAGCAATAGCAACAACTTCTCGCCAAAATAATCTAAATAAATCTATTACTTATGGGTTGTAACCGATAGTGTAAAATAGCGTCATATCGTGGTATTATGATTCAAATGGATCACTCTATTCAAGATGCAGACTTCACACCTGAGCTGAGGGACAGCGATCGACTTCACACCTTGTATGTCGTTAACGACATGCTAAAGCAGGTAGAAGCAGATGGCCTCAACATCAGCCTCATTCTTCCCCGCATATTAAACCTTTCTGTACAGCAATTGGAAGCTCACGATGGCAGTATTATTGTTGTCAATGAACTGCTGAAGGTGGAATATGCCTGGCTAACAGGTGATCAAACACAAAATGACCATTCTGAAGAATTTTTAGAAACCATCATGAACAGCGGCGTCGCTGGATGGGTGATCCGAAACCATGAGCCATGCATTATTCACGATACCCAAACCGATGAAAGATGGCTGCCACGTCCAGGCCACAAAACCAGCCACAATGCCTGGTCTGTTATTTGCACGCCGTTATCGGTACGTAATCGCGTTATTGGGGCCATCACCATTCATAAAGCTGGTGTGGACCAATTTGATGAGCGGGATTTAAGCTTGCTCACCGCCATCTCTAATCAGGCGGCCAGTAGTATTGAAAACGCCCGCCTATATGAAGCCTCCCAGCGACAGCTTAAGATTTCGGCACTGCTTAATGAAGCCAGTCGTGTCATTAACTCCTCACTAGACATCAATGAGATTATGCAGTCGTTACTGGCGCAAATGAACGATTTCCTTAATGCAGAAGCCATCTCGATTGCCCTGGTGGACAAGCAGACAAACGAGCTGGTGTATCAGGTAGCTGAAGGCATTGGTGCCGAAGAAATCGTTGGGCTGCGACTACCCAGCAACCGAGGCCTATCTGGTTGGGTCATGACAAACTCTGAACCAGCTCTGGTCGCTGATACAAGTTTGGACCCTCGCTTTCATCATTTGGGTGATGAACGAACCGGGTATGAAACCACCGCCATGATTTGCGCGCCGATGATCTTCAAGGAGGATGTGCTGGGAACCATTCAAGCAATTAATCCCAGTGAAGGCACTTTTACTGAGGAAGATTTGGATGTGCTGGTGAATCTGGCCAATATCGCCAGTACGGCTATTGCCAATGCCCAGCAATATTCTCGCACGGTTGCAGCAGAGGCGCGCTTCATCAGCTTATTCCAGGATACAGTTGATCCGATCATTTTAACTGACATGCGTGGGCGCATTGTGGAAGCCAACCGACGCGCCTCGGATATGTTAGGCTACAGTCGCAGCGAACTGCTGACAATGGCAATTCAGGATTTACACCCGGATACGGCCGTCTTACCCAAAGCTAAAAAAATTCGCTCCGATAAAGTCTTGATGTTCCAAAGCGATGTACGCGCTAAAAATGCACCGCCTATCCCCATGGAGGTGTATACCAAACGCACCGTCCACGGCGATGATAATCTATTGCAATGGATTCACCACGACATCACCGAACAGGTTGAACTAGAAAAAATGCGGGAAGATTTAACCGCCATGCTGTTCCACGATCTGCAAAGCCCTTTGGGAAATGTCATTTCTAGCCTGGAACTGCTAGCCTATGAAATTCCCCCTGAATCTGCCAATTCACCGCTCTACGCGATGTTAGATATTGCCAGACGCAGCAGCCGCCGCCTGGAAACATTGATTCGTTCCCTACTAGACATCAATCGGCTAGAGGCGGGTCAACCCATTACAGAACAAAGCCGGGTCAATGTGAACGCCCTGGTCAAAGAGGTCTTTGAAATTGAATTGCCGAATTTCGAACAGCGTCGAGTACATTTTGCCGATGCCTTGCCAGAGGCTTTGCCCCACGTTTTTGTGGAAGAAGACATGATTCGGCGTGTTTTAGTCAACCTCATCAATAATGCTCTCAAATATAGTTCTGAAGATCAAACGATCACTGTTTCCGGCCAGCTCCTACCGGAAAATGACCGATTACTTTTGTCCGTTAGTGATCAAGGCACTGGCATTCCGAAACAATTCAGGGAATCTATCTTTGAGAAGTTTGAGCGCATCGCCGCCAAAAACAGCGATGCTAAGGGGTTGGGCTTGGGGTTAGCATTTTGCCGTCTGGCGGTGGAGGCACATAACGGCCGTATTTGGGTCGATGATGCTCCCTCTGGCGGGGCACGTTTTAACTTCACCTTACCTCTGGCATAATCAGTAAACGCAGCGTCACTTTCCGCCACGCATCCCCCTGCAAATCAGTTTCACAAACGACAGTTTGCCAGCGGCATAGATGCACCCGCGTATTATTCTGGTATTATTATCCCAATTCAGGCAGCATCACGTCATCGGCCATATTACTGGATTTTCCTCCAGAAACTTTTTGCCGATTACACACCCACCTTGTGGAACTTGTGGCATGACAAGCAAAAGGCTTTACTATCAAAATGCGTATACAACTCGGTTCGAAGCAAAAATTGTGGATCGAGTAAGGGATGAAGAGCAAACGGCCGTTATCCTTGACCAAACCTTCTTCTACCCCACTTCCGGGGGCCAGCCCTTTGATATGGGTACAATCAACAATATCCCCGTTCAAAATGTGACCATTCGTGAAAAAGACGAGGCGGTGCTGCATTGGCTAGACACCAAAGAGCTGTGGCAAGATGAAATTGTGGGGCAGATCAATTGGCCACGCCGTTTTGATCACATGCAGCAGCACTCCGGCCAACATATTCTTTCCCAATCTTTTATCCAGATTGCCCAGGCAGAAACGGTTGGCTTTCATCTAAGCGATAATACCCTTACCATTGATCTGCACACGACCCAGATAAACCCAACCCAGGTGGAAGAAGCTGAATATTTAGCCAACCAAATCATCTGGCAAAATCGCCCGATTCATATCCGCTTTGTTACGCTGGAACAGGCGCAACAATTGGCGCTGCGCAAGCTGCCGCCCGTGCGTCAGGGCAAGCTGCGCCTCATTGAGATTGACAAATTTGACCTGACAGCGTGCGGCGGTACCCATGTGCGCCACACTGGCGAGGTTGGCATCATCAAAATTGTAAAATTGGAGCGCCAGAATAATCAGCTGCGGGTTGAGTTTGCTTGCGGCCAGCGTGCCCTGCACGATTACCGGCTTAAAAACAGCATTATTAATCAGCTTTCTGCCGAACTCACCACAGGCATTGGTGACGTGGTAGAGAGCGTGCTGCGTTCTAAAGAAGAGTTGAAAGAGAGCCGCAGGCAGTTAAAAAGACAGCAAGAGCAGTTGCTGTACTTTAAAGCGGCCGAACTGCTAAAGACGGGAAAGATGGTGGGTGATACGGCCGTTATCAGCCGGGTCTTCACCAGCGACGAAAGCGATCCGGGCCAGCTGCGCATTTTGGCCAACCATCTGGCCGAAAATGGGCAGGTAGTGGCCCTGCTTGGGCTGGCTGGCGAAAAATCACAGCTGCTTTTTTGTCGCTCCCAAAACGCCCCTGGCGAGATGAATCAGCTCATCAAACCAGCTTTGCAAATTCTGGGGTCAGCGGCTGGCGGCGGAACGGCCGTAATGGCCCAAGGCGGCGGCCCCAGCACTGACGTCGCTCGCATCCAGCAAGCTATCGAAAAAGCCGAACGCCTGCTTATTGGCCAAATTCGCTAACAAATACAGGAAGCTTATGCAAGAAATCGCGGAAAATGTTTTTATAGAAACTGAATATGATGGCGTCAACGTAGGTGCTGTGCGTACACGCCGAGGCATTATTGCTATCGATGTGCCATCCTACCCTCGCCAGGCACGCGATTGGGCAATGCGGCTGCACTCCCTTGCGCCCCGTTCGGTGCAATACACCATTTTGACCGATTATCACGGCGATCGCATTTTAAACGCACGCTGGCTCAATGCCCCCATCATCGCCCACGAAGCCACGGCGGACAAACTGCGCAGCTACGACAAGCGTTATCCGCAGATGTTGCTAGAAAGCCTGGCCAGCCGCAACCCAGAATTCGGCCGTGAGCTAAGCCAAAGCCCCGTAGAACACGCCAGCATGAGCTTTACTAAATTGATGCAGCTGTGGAAAGGGGGCACTGAACTACAGCTGTTCGCCACACCAGGCCCAACCGCTGGCAGTATTGGCGTTTATTTACCTAGCACCGGCGTTTTGTTCACGGGCGATGCCGTTGTGACTGATATGCCTCCATTGCTTGTGGAAGCAGATACGGCCGCATGGTTAAAAACCATCCAACAGTTGCAAAATTGGCCTGACTCTGTAAACCACATCGTGCCGGGTCGCGGCAAACCATGTAGCCTGGAAGCGCTAACGGCCGTTGCCGACTACATACAAACAATGCGCCAACAGCTTCAGGACCATATCGCCGCCCAGCACCCCCGGGAAGGAATTCATACCTATCTGCTAAACTTTCTAAACCGCTATCCTGACGCAACACTTCCGATTGAGTGGCTCAAAAAACAGATAAAATATAGTTTGGATCATGTCTATGATGAGATACAATTAACCCACAACAATGATCAAGCAAATTAAGCAGGATGTTCCACCCTCTTTTGGGGCAAAACACCACAAAATATTTACAATTTATTCAGTCTCAACTGATGTATTCACAGGGAAGAGATGTTATGAGAAACCAGAAGTATGCTGCCAAACAGGCCTTACAACTTGTTCCGTTTTTCAATAATCTGCAGGATGATGAAGCCAAAAGCCTTTCCAAACGGCTTGTCTTGCGCCGTTTTGGCCCTGACCAGGTAATCTTTCACCACGGCGATCCGGGAGGATTGCTGTACATCATTATTAAAGGCAAAGTAAAAATTACCCACACCACTCTGGATGGACAAGAAGCAATGTTGGCCATCTTTGGCGCTGGGGACTTTTTTGGCGAATTGGCCTTGTTGGATGATTCACCGCGCTCTGCCACCGCTGAAGCCTTAGAAGAAACCGAAACGCTGACGCTACACCGGGAGGAGTTCATTCGCTACATTAGCGACAATCCCGATTTTGCCTTGCATGTGCTGCACACATTGGCCCAACATATCCGGCGGCTCAACAACCAAATCAGTGACATCTTCTTCCTGGATTTACCAGCGCGGCTGGCGCGCCAGCTGCTGCAATTGGCAGCCCAACATGGCGTCAATACAGATGATGGCATTCGGATTGAACTATCCCTAACCCAAACCGATCTGGCTGAAATGACGGGGGCCACACGCGTGAGCATTAACAAAGCGTTGGGCCGTTTCCGACGGGCTGGCTGGGTAAAAGTCGGCGGACGAAAATTCACCATTCTGGATGAGGAAGAGCTGCAAAACCTGATTCAAATTTCAGGCGGCTCTATCTAGGAATCAGTGGTCAGTAATCGGTAATTAGTAAACCGAATACGGATCACCGATTACCGTTCACCGCTTTATGCGATTGCTTGCCACCAGCGATCTGCACCTGAACCAGGCGAAAAACTGGACAGCATTAAGCCGAATGCCGGCACATCCCAACGACTGGCTCATTGTTGCTGGTGATGTGGCTGAAAAAGTCACTCATTTTCGGCAGGCAATGGATTTGCTCACCAATCGCTTTGCCCGCGTCATTTGGACCCCTGGCAATCACGACCTCTGGACGATTCCGACAGACACCCACAGCAAACGCGGTTTAGCAAAATATTTCCAGCTGGTAGAAATTTGCCGGGAATTTGGTGTGCTGACGCCCGAAGACCCCTACATTCAGTGGCCAGCTAGCAGGTCCCCTTTGTTCATCGCCCCAACCTTTACGCTCTATGATTACAGCTTTCGCCCGGATTATATAGCAGCTAAGGAAGCTCTCAATTGGGCAGAGGCTTCTGGCGTAGTGGCCACAGACGAAATTTTACTCTACCCTGATCCGTATCCTTCACGGGAAGCATGGTGCCATATTCGCTGCCAAACTACCGAGGAGCGCCTGACGGAAACGGCCGCTCACGGCAACATCATCCTCGTTAACCATTACCCATTACGCTACGATCTGGTCAATCTCCGCACCATTCCTCGCTTTTCCATTTGGTGTGGCACAACATTAACGGAGGATTGGCACAGGCGCTTTCCGATTACGGCCGTCGTCTACGGCCATCTGCACATTCGTGGCACCCATTATCGGGATGGTGTTCGTTTTGAGGAGGTTTCATTGGGATATCCGCAAAACTGGCAACCTGCGCGAGGCATCCAACCCTATCTGCGCCAAATCCTGCCAGACGATTAGCACCTCACTCGCGCAAAGTATCCCGAATGCGGCGCTCCAGCCGATTTAAATCCCAGTTGCCCTGCTCGCGCACAATCCGACGCAACATCGGGTCAATCTCCTGTACCGTGTCCAAAATATCCGACAGCAGTTGGAACTGTTCCTGCGCCTTGGTCACCTCGACGGGTAAAGACATCATATCGCGCAAAATGGTGCCCTCCGTGCGCGAAGCGGTGAACGGCTCTACCTGCCCCTCAACGTAGACGCGTGTGCGCTGGCCGGGGCCGCGTCCCTCATCCTCTTCAATCGGCTCTAACCCCACAATGCTGTCTGAACGAAAATATTTACCATAGCCCAAAGCCACCATGAGACCTTTTTCAACACGCATGAGATTTCCCTCCAGAAGAACGAATTAAGGCAAAGGTGTACAGTGAGTTAAGTATAGCATAGCGTGTGCTGGCCTAAGGCGTTAACAGCTATTCGGCATAATGTAATGATTTCGCTAAAATAGCACCTTTGCTTAACCTAAATCTCACGATCAGGTAAGCAAACTGTAAGGGTGACTGTGTATAAAAGTAGGAAGCCTTGCAGAAACATTGAATGCCTATGACGATTTTGGAAGAAAATAAGCCGGAACCAGTGCCAGAAACGGCCGTTCCCACTCCAACTGAATCCGAAGAACGAAGCAAACGGCCGTTTTCCTGGGAATCGCTCAGCCTGTTCATCTTGCTGCTCATCCTCATCATGGCGGCCACCTTTCGCTTTACCGGGCTGACCTGGGGCGAAGGCAATTTTTTGCATCCCGATGAATTTTTCTTGATGGATGTAGCCAGCCGTCTGCAACCAGCCGACAACTTCTTCGACTATTTGCGCACCTCAGAATCCCCACTGAATCCGTACAACGTGGACAAAGGATTTTACGTCTATGGCAACTTCCCCATGACGTTCACCCGCTACTTTGCCGATTGGGCCACGTCCGCCTGCAACAACTTTGCCGACCTGTGTACCCAAACCTACAACAGCTTTTACGGCCTCCAGCAAAGCGGCCGTTTCCTTTCCGCTCTCGTCGATTTGATCACCGTTTTCCTGACGTTCCTCATTGGACGACGGCTGTACAGCTGGCAGGCGGGTTTGCTGGCAGCCTTTTTCCAGGGAACGGCCGTTATGGCCATCCAGCAATCCCACTTTTTCACAATGGATAACTGGGCTGCCTTTTTTACGGCGCTGGGGGTGTATACGGCCGTGCGCGCTGCCGGATTTGGCGATGCCAAACTGAAATGGCAGCTGCGCTGGTGGATTCTGTTTGGCCTGAGCCTGGGTCTGGCCGTCGCTTCCCGTATCAACGTCGCCCCGCTGGCGATGATTATCAAT
>JBNKLQ010000218.1:0-10814 GCA_050292445.1 Promineifilaceae bacterium (SeqCode)
TTATTGTCCAGAACAATCTTCAACCACTACGCAATATCATCAAACGAAAGGGGCTTAAATGGCCTGGAGGGGATCCTCGGGCCATGTTTGAGTATGAAGATCGAACTATCTTTAATGAGGATAGTGGACAACCAACCTCCATTGATATGGTTATACTCAACAGCGACGATCAGCCAAAGATTTTTATTGAATCGAAATTCGTCGAGCAAGAATTTGGTGGTTGCTCAGTGTTCGGTGCGGGTGATTGCGATGGCCAAAATCCTGCCAGCGACGTGAATATGTGCTACCTTCACCACATTGGCCGTAAATACTGGTCGTTGATCAAAAAGTTTGGCATTGACGGTGGCCAAGTGGGCCAAGACGCGTTGTGTATACTTGCTAATCATTACCAGTTTTTCAGAGAAGTTCTTTTTGCTTTAGAACATCAAGGCATCTTTATTCTACTATGCGATGAACGGAGTCCTGTCTTTTATACTAACGGGCCGCAAGGGGCAAGAGGTGTGATGCCATTTTTAACAGGTCTGCTACCCGAACGATTACGGCCGTTTGTTTCTTATATAACTGTGCAAGAGCTTGTTGCTGAAATCGCCGCGTCTGCCCAACACGAATGGGTTGGCGAGTTCAAGAAAAAGTATGGCCTCCCGCTGTAGCGAGTGCTGTGGGTGAGATCTTCACCATCTTACTTTTTGGCTTTTTAGATTTGGTATTTGGGTACGGCCGTTCAACGGCAGGCAACGGATTTTTTGATGGTTTGAGTAGGAGATACAATGACGAACTTACGACTATTAACACTAGATGGCATCGGTAACGTGGTGTTAGGTTTACCGCTCTTGTTGATTCCGGGACTGGTGTCTAAATTTCTGGGACTTTCTAAACAAACGGCAACTTTTTTCCCAATTATTCTTGGTGCGGTATTTGTTGGGATTGGGATAGCATTGTTAATGGAAAGGTTCAAGCCCTCATTAGGCGGGCTGGGGCTTGGTGGCGCAATAAGCATCAATCTGACCTTTGGCATCGTGTTGGCTGGCTGGCTTATTCTCTCCGGGACAAACCTCTCATTTCAGGGGACACTCGTATTGTGGCTGCTGGCACTGATTCTTGTCGGTATTAGTGTTGCTGAGGCGTTGTCATTGTGGCAGAAGCCAAACATTGGACAATAAAATAACTCCGCGTGATAAGCTTATGATCAAAACATTTGAAGAAGCCCGCTACTTAATCCGCGAACTGCAAATCTGCACCATTTTTGCGAGCGAAAAAAGCAACCTACCCTCACTTTGGCAACAGATCGATTTGCCGGAAAAGCAGGCAGGTGAGAAAGGTTGGGGTGAAAAGGTGTCCGCAGTCTGGGATTGGAAAAACCGCCTCCCCGCCACGTTCCCCGACGAGATTTTCTACGGCAAAATCAAAGGCGGCTTTGCTGTGCTAATGACGATGGATTATTTGCGCAATGTCCATTTTGCCTCGGCCTATAAACCTGTCGAGCAGTTGAATCGATTAGCCAGGTACATTTTTGAGATGATTCGCAATGAGCCCTGGGAAACAACAGACTTGCGCAATGAGGTGATGGAGGCGCAGGGCTGTTCAAAAAGTCAATTTGATACCGCCTTAAAGAATCTGCAAATTTCGCTGAACATTGTTCGGTCCAACGATCCTGGCATCGAGCGCGATACCTGGTTGGCCTTTCAAGAGCTTTATCCAGACATCTGGGATTTGCATGTTACGGAAGAATAAATTTGAGGGGGAAACGGCCGTTTCAGGTCAACAAACTCGGGAAACGGAGAAATAGGACACAGATTAACACAGATAGACGCTGATTTTTATTTTTTATGGGAACTGATTAAATGATGCTGATGTTTACACCTGGTATTTTTCCTCTAAATTCGTATTTGTCGTCAGCACCACAATCCGTTCCCCCGTCTTGCTGCTTATATCCGTGTGCAGACTCACAACCTTAGCCCCTGTAATCTCGTGAACTATTTTCTCTAATAACGGCCGTGACGATTCAAACAACTGCCGCCGCGTCTCCTTCACCAACGTCCGGCTGCTCTCATTCTCCGCCAGCTTTTGCTCCGCCGGAGTTAACATTCCTTGCAGGCGGACAAAAATTATATCCTCGACAACATACGTCCGGGCATCCTTCGGGCCACGCCCCAAATACTCCTTCTCAAAACGCACAATCGCCTTCGTCAATTCCGCTTCAACCTGTCCAATTGTCCTTGCCATCGCTCACGTCCCTCTAATTCAAAGTCCCATGATAATATCCCCAAATCCTGTTTCAAGAAAACATAGATTAATCCCCATTTTTGTTAGAAAGGTATAAGAACCAATTCAGTCTATTGCTTTGCCCCCACAATTATGCTATTTTCCACTTGTCAAGCAGACAAAACAAAGAATCTATTGATTAGTTGCAAAGTAGGCTGACACTCAGACAAATTCAATGTGAGTGTCAGCCTACTTTATTTGTGGCAGATTGGGCAAAGGGTAGTAATACCAGTTGCTATTTAGGCCAACAGAGGATGGAAACGGCCGTTTCCATCCTCTGTTGGCCTATTTTTTTTGCAGACCTTATTTAGTGACGCTGACACTGGGTTAATAGATAATAGATTAGGGCTGGTACAATGACGTTATTGATGGCGATTCTCATTTTGTGGGTAGGGGCCTTAGCTGCCTGGGGGTTGCGGCGATGGCTGCCGCGAACGGCCGTTCGTGGCTGGCTCCTCGCTGTTTTCCCCTTAACCAGTTTTAGCCTGTTGTTATGGCAAACGATTGGGTTGGGAGAGACAGCCATTGTCTCCACCCTCCCTTGGATTAGCCAACTCAACCTCAGTCTAAGTTTCTACTTCGATGCTCTGGCTGCCCTCTTTGCCTTGCTCATCACGGGCATCGGCACGCTCATCATCATTTACGCGGGCTACTACTTTGCCAACGACGACGACGCCCACCGTTTCTTCAGCTATCTCTTCCTCTTTACGGGCATGATGTTAGGTGTAGTGCTGGCGGGTGACGTGGTAACCCTGTTCATCTTTTGGGAAGGCACCAGCATCACCAGTTTCTTGCTAGTCGCTTACAAATACCAATATGAATCGGCGCGACGGGGGGCGTTTAAGGCGTTGTTCATCACTGGCGGAGGCGGCATCGCCTTGCTGGCCGGCCTGCTATTTCTCAGCTTCATCGCTGGCGGCACCGATTTTGCCACCATTCTTGGCAGCGGGGAGGCCATCCGTGCCAGCGAACTGTATCTGGTGGCGTTGGGGCTGGTTGCCTTTGGTGCCTTCACCAAATCAGCCCAAACTCCAGCCCACATCTGGCTGCCAGAGGCAATGAGTGCGCCGACTCCAGCCAGTGCTTTTCTGCACAGCGCAACCATGGTCAAGGCAGGCATCTACTTGCTGGCGCGGCTCAATCCCGCTTTGGGGCAGACGGAAGTCTGGTTTTGGCTGCTCAGCATCTTTGGCCTGGTGACGATGTTGACTGGGGCATATTTGGGCACCAAGCAGAATGATTTGAAGGCGTTGTTGGCCTATTCCACTATCTCCCAATTGGGCATTTTGATGATGCTGATCGGGCAAGACACGGAGATCGCGTTTAAGGCGTTGGTGATTGGCATTGTGGCGCACGCATTTTACAAGTCGGCTCTATTTATGCTGGCTGGAGTGGTGGATTTGGCGGCGGGAACGCGGGAACTGACGGGGTTAGGTGGGCTGCGGCGGTCGATGCCGCTGACGTTTGGCTTGGTGGTGATAGCGGCTTTGTCGCTGGCGGGCCTGCCGCCGTTGTTTGGTTTTTTGGCGAAGGAGACGCTGTTGGCAACGGCCGTTCACCCCTCCCTCCCCACAACCATCTCCTGGCTCTTTACCGGAGCTGTCATCATAGCCGCCGCCTTTAAACTGGTGCAGGCTGGTCTAGTGGCGATAGACGTTTTTACAGGACAGCCACGCCAGCCCAACATTCAGGCACGGGAAGCAGCCAAAGGGATGCTGCTGATGCCCGCCATTCCTGCCTTGCTCTCGCTGGCCTTGGGCTTGCTGCCAGAACCGCAAGCTATCGCCGACTTTTTCGGGGCAGCCGCAGCCGCCAGTTATGGCGACAAAGTGAAAGTGTCGTTTGCCCTATGGACGGGGCTGAACGTGCCGTTGCTGCTGTCATTAGTGGCGATAGGGTTGGGCAGTTTGCTCTTTTGGCAACGGCGGCGGTTGATCACGTGGCAGCATAGCCTGCCAGTTTGGTCATTCAATAATTTGCATGATGGCGTGCTGGCGGCCATTAACAAGGCGGCTTGGGGAGCAACCCGGCTGCAAACAGGACAACTGCGCCTATATTTGACGGTGATGCTGCTGGCGATGTTGGGGCTGGTGGTGATCTTGAGTGGGGGACAGTGGCCGACTTTCGCTGGTGCGGGGGATGGATTGGCTGGGCTGCAAGTGGAGTTTGACATCATTCGCTTGTTGGCCTTGCTAACGGCCGTGAGCGCGGCTCTGGCCACCGTCGTCATCAAACGAGACTTCTTTGCCATTCTGGCTTTGGCGGTGGCCGGGTTGGGGATTGCTATTTATTTCGCGGTGGAACCTGCGCCGGATGTGGCTCTGGTGCAGATTGTGGTGGATATTTTGGCGACGGTGATTTTGGTGTTGGCGATCGGCCGTTTGCCCCGCCGCCAACGAGAAGAGGCCCAAAGGTTAAATGTGGGCGTGCAGTGGCGCAATTTGTTGGTGGCAGTGCTGGGCGGTTTGCTAATGACGATCATCAGCTTTAGTGCCCTCATCTCGCGGCCACGCCCCAGCCTGGTGACTCCATTTTACAGCCAAAACGCCAAACTCCTGACGGGAGCCAGTGACATTGTGGGAGCCATCATTGTTGATTTTCGCGCCCTGGATACGCTGATCGAAATTGCCGTGTTCAGCCTGGCGGGGCTGGGCGTGTACACCCTACTCCATTATGCGGCGCGGAAGCATGATGATCATGGGAAGGCAGTGGATGCGTTGGTGTGGCAGGAGGAACGGCCGTTCCCCACCCAAGGCATCGGCGGTAGACATACCTCCATCTACATCCGCAGCGTAGCCAATATCCTGCTGCCAGTGGCTCTGATGATTGGCCTCATCCACATGCTCTACGGCCACGATCAACCGGGTGATGGCTTTACGGCCGGGGTCATTATCAGCCTGGCGATTGGCCTTAAATATGTAGTCTTTGGCTTTCGGGAGACACGGCAGCGGTTGTGGTGGCTCTATCCCCGCCAAATTATTGCTGTGGGCGTGCTGCTGGTCATTCTCAATGGGGCAGCGGCAATACTGCTCAATGGCTTTTTCCTGGCTCCCGTTGACTACGGCGATCTGCTTAATTTGCCCCTGCCCGCCGGTCTCAAACTGAGCTCTGGTTTCCTCTTTGAAGTGGCAATTGCCCTGGCCGTGCTGGGGAGTGTGAGTTTGATGTTGGACACATTGGGACGGCCAGCGGTAGATGTGGAGGCGTTACAGGAAAAGTAATGCGTATTGTGTAGAAAAAATTACGCAATACAGAATATCTGGGATAAGGATATGGAACTTTTATTAGCAATTGGCATTGGCATATTGTTTGGCTTGGCGCTTTACCAGATGTTGCAGCGCAATGTGATTCGCTCGGCGATTGGTGTGATTTTGTTAGGCAGTGCCATCAATCTCTTTTTACTGGCAGCAGGCAATGCCGATGGGCAGATGCCAGCTTACAGCACCTTTACCGGGACACAGGCGGATGCGCTGCCGCAGGCGTTGGTGTTAACAGCCATTGTCATCAGCATGGGTGGCCTAGCCTTCATCCTCTCCATGCTCTACATCATTTCCGTGCGCTACCAAACGAGCGATTTGGATGCGGTGGATGGATTGAAGCATTGAGGATGTAGTTAGGCAATTGGGTAATTAGCCTTTGTTCAATTACTCAATCACCCAATTACTCAATTATGACTATGACACATCTTGTACTTCTACCGATTCTCATTCCCTTAACAAGCGCACTGTTGCTGCTGCTGCTGCCGCGTGGGTGGCGGGGCTGGGTGGCGACGGGGGCGATGGCGACGAGTTTGGCCGCCAGTGGCTGGCTGTTGTGGTTGGTGGCTGAAGGCGGGCAGGCGTTGGTGTTCCACAGTGGTGGCTGGTCCGTGGATGGTGTGCCGATGGGCATTACGCTAGTGGGCGATTGGCTGTCGGCTCTGTTTGTAATGATGAGCCAACTGGTGCTGCTACTGGGTTTTGTTTACGCGCTGGGTAGCCGCGACAATGTGGTGAAGTACCCGGCCTTTTACACGCTCTTTTTGCTGCTGACGACGGGCTTGAGTGGGGCGTTGCTGACAGGCGATCTATTTAACTTTTTTGTTTTTGCCGAACTGCTGGTGATCGCCGGGACGATTTTAACGGCCGTTGCCGACGATCGCTTTGGTACAGAAGCCGCCTTCAAATATTTTTACATGAGCCTGTTGGCGGCCGCTTTTCTGCTGCTGGCGTGTGGGGCGTTGTATGTGAGTTATGGCACGCTGAATATGGCACAGGTTGCAACGGCCGTTGCTGCTGAAACAACTCCTCTCGCCCTCATAGCCGCCGGGCTGCTGCTGGCAACCTTTATGATCAAAAGTGCCACCATCCCCTTCCACTTTTGGCAGCCAGACTTTCATGCTGCCGCGCCAACGGCCGTGAGTGCCACCCTCTCCTCCGTCGTCGTCAAACTGGGCGTATACGGCTTCCTGCGCCTGACAACGCTGCTTTTTGTGGAGCAGGCCCCCCTCATCCAAACGGTGCTGCTGACGGTGGGCATCGTGGGCATTGTCTTTGGTGGGTTGGCCGCCATCGGCACCCACAACGCCAAACGGATGTTGGCTTATTCCACCCTGGCGCAGGTCGGTTTCATCCTCGTGGGCATTGGTTGGGGAACGCCGCTTTCAATCGCGGCGGCTCTTGTCTTTGCCTTCAACCACGCCCTGATCAAGGCGGCTATGCTCATGCTGGCAGGAGCCATTGCCAGCCGCGCCCCTGTGAAAACGGCCGATTTCGCCCAAATTACGGGGATCGGCCAACTGCATCCTCAGATGGGGCTGCTCTTTTTCCTAGGCGCATTGGCCTTAGCCGGTATCCCACCCACCAGCGGCTTCATAAGCAAAATGCTCATCTTCAACAGTGGCATTGCCGCCGCCCAATTTGGGTCGTTGGCTCTTATTGGCGTGGCCTCGATTTTAACGCTGATTTACACGATGCGGGCGTTCATGCGGGTGTGGTGGCAGACGGGTGACGGTGAACCTGTGTTTAAACTTGGGGATCGACTGGTGGCGCCGGCTTTGCTTATTTTAATGGTTTTGGCACTGGGCGTCTGGACTGATCCTTTGGTGACGGTGGCGGGGGAAACGGCCGTTTGGCTAAGCAATCCCCAATCTTATATTGAGGCCGTTCTGGAAACAGAACTGGTTGGGAGGTAATGATGCGATACTTAAAATGGATTGCCCCTCTCACTTTCTTTTACATGGCTCTGACGGCCAATGGTGAGCCGTTGAACTGGCTCTTGGGTATCCTGCTGGCCGCAGGCATCACCGCTTTGATACGGCCGAATCCGTCGCCGATTCAATGGCGCGCGTTGGGGACAACATTACTGGCAGCAGGACAATTTTTGCTCAGACTACTGTGGGATTTATTGGTGAGCAGTGTGGGGGTGGCGTGGCTGGTGCTGCAAAAGGAGATGCCGCTTCGTCAAGGCATCATCGCCCTACCCAGCGACAGCGATTCTAAGCTGGTGACGCTGTTGAGCGCACAAGCCATCACCCTCACGCCGGGCGAGTTAGTGGTGGAGATAGATGAGGACGGGGTGATGTATACGCATAGTTTGGATGTGGTGGTGGCGGCGGAACGTGAACCGGCTGCCCAAAAACGGCGTGTCCAACTGCTGGAGAGGATTGTGTGATGGTGTCAGGAATATTGACGTTAACGCTCTATGTGGCTCTGGCAATTTATGCCGGTTTGATCAGTTATGTGGTGTGGCGCGTCTGGAACGGTGAGAATAGTGTGGATCGCCTGATTGGGGTGGATTTGATTGGGACGCTGCTGGCGGGGGTGCTGGTGCTGATCGGGCTGATTGAAGAGAATAGTATATTTATTGATGTCGCTTTGGGGGTAACGGCCGTTGGTTTCATCGCCGTCGTTGCTTTTGCCCGGTATGCGGCTAATCGGCGTATGTATTGATGGGGATTGTGGTCGCCGGAAGGGCTTGGAGTTGATATGGTATCACAAATTTTAGCTATTTTAGTCGTCATCATCGCCACCGCTTTTTCGGTGATTGGGGTGGTGGGCTTCCATCGCTTGCCGGATGTATACACCAGGCTGCATGCGACGGGCAAGGTGGGTGTATTGGGCGTGGTGCTGCTGCTCATCGCCACCGCCTTGAGTACGCCGCTGGCCTGGAGCAAGGTTATTGTGCTAATTTTGTTTTTGTTGGCGACCGGCCCGGTAACGGCACATACGCTTAGTTCGGCCGCTTATCGCCTGGGCCTTGAAATGAAAAACCCATCTCGTAATGATCTAACAGAACTGAAAAAATGATGAATTTGGTGCGTTGGGGGATGGATTTTGCTGGCTAAACGGCCGTTTTAGATATGTGAAAGAGAATATGATGAGTATTGTATTGCCGGAAGAAAAGATACAGAGTGATTTTGAACAGTACATACTGCATGGGTGGCAACAGGCACACGGCACGGATAGGGGACACATCTGCTCCTCCTGGGGGAAGGATCGGGTGGTGGTGATGATCGAGGATGTGTTGTCTAAGGCGGAACGATTGTTGTCAAAGAGTGAAGAAGGCAAGGCCGTCATGGAACAATATTTTCAGGAATTGATGGGGGTGGTGGTGGCAGAGCAAGCGCAGGCGTTGTCCGCTCTTTTGGAGCGGGAGATTGTGTCTACGAGTGTGAGTGCCAATATGGGAGAGCAATGGGTCATGTTTATTTTGCGGTTGGCGGAGTAGATTTTGGAGCTTGATACCCAAGTCAACGGGCAAGGTGTTGAAGCGATGTCAGATTCACTTTACTCTCGCTTTTTAATCTGAGCGGATCAAGTCCCAGGTTCCTGATTGGCCTAAAACAGAAAATGTCCCCAAAATACGTGTGCCATTGTCTACCACCAATCCGCTGAATGTTTCTTCAACACCATCAAGCGATTTGCATCCAGGTGATGTGTCGTATATAAAGAAACGAATTTCCAGCTGGTTATCAATTAAGGTACCGCTTATATCACTGGCGGCACAGGAAATCTTTTGACCAGGATAATTGTCGTGGTTGAAAAAACCAGACACGCTCTTATCTGGGAAAACGATAAGCCCCAGCTCTCCAAAACCACGACTTTCTATTGTGGTATTGACTGTCTCACCAACAAATAAGTGCAGTACATTTGGCTCCAAGATCAAAGCAGTGGAGGAAAGCTCGTTTTGAGCTATCAATCGAATGGCACTTATTAATGAGCCTATGATGATCATTGTAATTAAGAGGAAAAAGAGGTTAGATTTTTGCTTCATTGATATTCTCCGGTGTGATATGGAATATAAACGTAAAAAATAATTCATTGGTTCCCAGGGAAAGTAACAATGCAAGAAGTCAAACGTTATCCACAAGTTCCAGGCTTATCCGAAGCAGAATTAGCCACATTTCTGGCGCAGCCCCTCCTGGCCCGGCTTAGTACGCTAAATTCCGATGGCACGATCCACACGATACCCATCTGGTATGAATACCGGGAGGGAAAGCTGCTGCTGAGTACGCAAACTGTCACCCAAAAAGTAAAGAACATTCAGCGCAATCCTCAGGTGACGGTGCTGGTAGACAGTAATACAATGCCGTACGCAGGGGTGATGGTGGTTGGAACGGCCGTTCTCGACCACAAAGACGCCGCCAGCAAACGCCTCACCATTTTTGAGCGGTACATCGGCACTCACGGTGATGCCTACGCCCAACAGCTTGCCGCCAAGTGGGAACCGGTCATCATCGAAGTGACGCCCAGCCGGATCATCTCCTTTGATTACAGTAAAGGGTCGCTGGTGCCCAATGCCTAGCCTGCACTGGCTTGTTGGCGGCGGGAATGATGCCCAAATCAGCTTGCCGCTGAAACGATTTTTGCTCATCGAGCAATGCCCGGAGGCGTGGCACGGGCTGGATTTGTACTTATTTCGGGATGATGAGGTGGTTTTTTATGTGGGGCAGTCGCAGTTGGCGTTTGCCCGCGTGTGGGAGCATTTGCTCGGCGGTTTCAAGGGGCATTCGATTACCGGGCGGTTTATTTGGGTGAACTGGCCCAAGTCGATGAACTTCACCATCGAACTGCTGAGTTCGCAAGATGCGCAATTTAACCATCTGCACCATGAGCTGGATGCGGCGGAGCAGTGGCTCATCCACCAGCACACACCCTGTTTTAACGTGTCGCATAATCCGGGGGCAACGGCCGTTCCCGCCACCTACCTGCCCGCAAACGCCAAATTTCGCCGCCGCGCCAGCCTGCGCAAGCTCATTTTTGAAGCAGAACGCGTTGTGAAGGCAGAAGACAGCCTGCTCTGGTAAAATGACCCCCGAAAATGATCGAAAATCTTTTCTCCCAATGATAAAATGAACGATTCCAATTTACTTTCATCACAACAAGAAACAGAAATCATTGAGCTGGCGCAAAGCCTGGTTCGCATTAAAAGCTTGCCAGGGCAAGAAGAGGCTGCTATCAAATTTGTGGCCCAAAAAATGACGGCGCTGGGCTACGACGCCGTGACGATTGACGCGATGGGCAACGTGGTGGGCCGCATCGGCAATGGCGCAACATCCATCCTGCTGGATG
>JBNKLQ010000219.1:0-10781 GCA_050292445.1 Promineifilaceae bacterium (SeqCode)
TCATCATCTGGGGAAAATGGTGGTTAACAAAAACGCATCGGTGTCAGTGGAGTGTTTCACCCCTGTCTGGTTGATTACCCGCTTCCAGAACAAATTGAATATGCTGCACCAGCTGCATAGGCGTTAAATCTTTACCGATGAACCCCTCTGCGCCTAATGCGATGGCTTTAGCTTCGTTCTGTGGCGTATCATAAGCGGTTACAAAGATGATGGGAATGGTAGTGAATTCCCGCAAACGATGATACAGTTCCCAACCATCAATTTCTGGCATCATGAGATCGACTAAAATAAGATCGGGCATACCTTCCCGGGCCTTATCTAGCCCTTCCAAACCACTGAAGGCAACTTCTGTTTTGTAGCCAGCTAATTGAACCATATCTTGCATCAGCTTGGCCATTTGTGGATTATCATCTACCACCAGAATGACAGGCATGGGCATTCCTCTGTTCTGCTATTATGATTTATTATTCTAGCTGGAAAGTGCAGATGAGGAAAATTGCCTGGTTTACATAACGCGTTGACACTATTTCTGAACTTATGCTAAAATTTTGACATGATTTTACGGGGCAGGTTGGGCAAAGAGAAGCAGATTTGGCAGCGGTACGGCCGTTTCCTGGCCGTTGGTTTTATGCTGGCAGCGGTGTTGCTGCTGCTAAGTCCCAATCAGACAAAAGCCGCCAATCGACAGGGCTTGCGCCGCTCCGACAGTGGCCCTGAAACGCTCTTGCTTTCTCCTATGTGGGGACCAACCATACGCCAATGGTCTACATACATTGGCGTGCTGGCGGAAACGCACGGACTGGACCCAGATTTTATTGCCGCCGTGGTTAAAGAAGAGTCAAACGGCCGTCTTGATGGTGTGAGCTCCGTGGGGGCTGTGGGCCTTATGGGGGTGATGCCTCAAGGTCCGGGCCTGGAATGGCGGCCTACTACCGAAGAACTCATGAACCCCTCAGTTAATCTGCGGTGGGGCGCGGCTATTTTGGCAGAAGTGGTGCGGCAGGCAGGCGGTGATTTGGCGTCTGCTTTGGCCGCCTACAGTGGTGGTTGGGAACGAGTTGGCAGCAATGTGCCGCAGGCATATGCTACCAGTGTCTTGGACAACTACGCCAGAGCCGTCTTGATTCGGGAAGGTATTTCACCAGAGATTGCTTTACAATGGACAATTGCGGTAGAAATAACCAAAGGGTACGTGCCCAATGAAGCTTTGCTGGTATTGGGCGAGCAGCCTGTGTCTGGCCTTTACACCTATGCCAAGCACCGCGTGTATGATTACGTTGACGATTTCGGCCGTTCCTACTTTATTGATGGCTACGTGGTTCCGGTTGCCTTAGTGGTTCCAGCTGATCCAGACCCAAACAATATCACGTTTGGCAGCGGCGATGCCATTGAATTACATTTGCAGGCACGTCTTAGCAGTGATGGCGTGAAGATTGATACCAGTAACCCGCGCATTATTCTGGCCTGTTTACCCAGCCTGAGCCGTCTGCGCGGTATTGCCAGCACCCGTTGGTTTGCCCCGTCTGGCTGTCCCTCCTGGCACCGTTGACCCACTCTTTAGGACAAACGTAATCGTTCCTAGTTTGCCAATTTTTAATACTATTTGGTAATAAAGTCGACGCCTCACAAAATCGTTGCGGCGTTTTTTATTTTCACAGAGACTATACAGGTGCAACGTACTTTCCCAGGCAAAGCTTGCTGAAGAAAGTGTGTCGCACCGCGAACATTTTTTAACCTATGCCAACACCATTTATGCACCTACACATTGCCGAACAAATTTATGAGAGAGTCTCTGCGAATGGCAACGGCCGTTTGCAAACGTCCCTTGCCGCCGAATGGCCCGCTTTTTATTTGGGCAGCGTCGCCCCGGACGTCAACGCCATCTCTCCGCTGCCGCGCGCCGATACCCATTTCTATGACGTTCCGCCTGATCCAGATGAAACCGCTTACGGCGCGATGCTGGCAAAATATCCGCAGCTGGATGATTTGGCCACGATACCGCTGGCGCAAGCAATCTGCGTGGCTGGTTACAGCGCGCACCTGATGCTGGACCTTATCTGGCTGCGCGAGGTAGTTTATCCTTTCTTCTATCTGGCCCAAGATTTGGGCGACCGGCAGCAGCGGCGTTTGACGCACTTTATTTTGCTCACGTATCTGGACACGATTGCTTTAGATGGGCTGCCAGAAACGGCCGTATCTACCCTGGCCGCCGCTGAGCCTAACCACTGGCTGCCCTTCATCGACGATAAAATCCTGGCAGCGTGGCAAGAGATGCTGGTCGCCCAGCTAAAGCCGGGTGCGCCAGTGAAAACCATAGAAATTTATGCCGGACGACTGGGGATCACCCCTGATCAGTTTGTCGCCAATTTACAAGACACCGGCTGGATGCAGGCCCAGGTTTTTGACAAGATTCCCGTCGATAAGGTACAGCAAATTTTGCAGACGGCCGTTCCCAAAAGTATTGATCTGATTAATGATTATTTAGGTTTTGCCCGTTCTTGATGTGTGAAGCGTGACTGATTTTGGTCATGCATCATGTTTCACCCAACACTATATTTGCGTTGGCTAAGCTGGCAGACCTCAAGGACAAGTTAACCCAATGACCCACACACCCACACTTTCTCAAATTCGTGGCACGGTGCAGGCCCGTTTCCCCGATGGGCGCGCCTTTGATGCGCCAAATGGCACCACATTAGAAGCCTTTATGCAGGCTGCTCAGCCGAAGGCAAACGGCCGTATCGTGGCTGCGCTTAAAAATGGCAAACTGCGCGAATTGTCTCATCCGCTGCGGGAAGATGCACTGCTCGTTCCTGTTACCTCATCTGATTCCGATGGCGGGCGGATTTACCGGCGCTCGCTTTGCTTTTTGATGATTGCCGCTGCCGATGAGATTTGGCCGGGCAAAATTATCACCATTCAACATTCCATGCCTTTTGGTGGTTATTATTGCGAATGTGATAAAGGCGACTGTACGGAACCTACGGAGTTGCAGCAGCTAAAACAGCGCATGCAGGCATTGGTGGATGCCGATTTGCCGATCCACCAGGTGCGCATGCCTCTGGATGAAGCCTTGGCGCTTTTTCATCAGGGGGGAGATTTGGAAAAGGCGAACTTATTTGCCAAGCGGCGCAAAGATTACCTGACGATGTACGAGCTGAACGGCGTGCGGGATTATTTTCATGGTTTTATGGTGCCCCGCACCAGCTATCTGGATTTGTTTGATTTACGGCCGTACAAAGATGGCTTTATCTTACAGTTCCCCCGCCGCCATGAGCCGGACAAGCTGCAACCGTTTGAGGATGAACCGCGCCTGGCCCGGGTTTTTCAGGAGTATGACGATTGGCTGCGCATCATTGGTTTGCCCAGTGTGGCCGCGTTGAACAGTTCATTGGCAAACGGCCGTCTCCAGCAAACGATACTGGTAGCCGAAGCGTTTCACCAACAGCAGCTGGCCCAAATCACCGCCGAAATTGCCAGCCGCCGTCATGAAATCAAAATTGTGCTCATCTCTGGGCCGACTTCGGCGGGTAAAACTACCTTTAGCAAACGGCTGGCCATTCAGCTAATGGCTCATGGCATCTTTCCCGTTACCATTGGCATGGATAACTATTTTGTGGATCGAGACATCACCCCGCGTGATGAAAAAGGTGATTACGACTTTGAGGCATTAGAGGCGTTGGATGTGGCCCTGTTTCGGGAACATTTGAAGCTGCTCATGCAGGGCGAAACCATTGAACAGCCCCTTTACAACTTCCACACTGGCAGGCGAGAAAAAGGGTCAACTTTACAAATTGGCCCTGAGCATGTGCTATTGATTGAAGGCATTCACGGCCTTAATCCTAAGCTGGTGGAAGGAATTCCGCCGGAGGCGATGTACCGTGTGTTTATTTCTGCCTTTACCCAGCTAAATCTGGACAAGCACAATCGTGTTCCCACGACAGACACGCGCCTGCTCCGCCGCATCGTGCGCGATGCGGCCCACCGTGGCTATTCTGCCGCCGATACGATTGCCCGCTGGCCCAGCGTGCGTCGAGGCGAAAAGCGGCACATCTTCCCCTACCAAAACAATGCCAACCTCTTTTTTAATTCGGCGTTGGTCTATGAAATGTCAGCGATGAAGCGGCTGGCGGAGCCGCTGCTGCTGCAAGTGGAGCCAGGTACCCCGGAGCGGATTGAAGCCAATCGGCTGTTGGCCTTTTTGCAATGGTTTGATCCCATTCCCAGAGAAGGGCTGGAGCTGATTGCCAGCGATTCGATTTTGCGGGAGTTTATTGGCGGTTCAATTTTGGAGAAGTTTGAAGTCTGGCGCAGCTGAAGATAACCGGTCATCACTGTTCGGTAGGCCGTAATCAGTAAACCGATAACCGTTTACTGATTACAGTTTCAAGCTGGGTAGGATGAAGCGGAATAGGGCGAAGATGTCTAGTAGGACCAGTGCCGCGCCTAGCCCCAAGGGGAATAGATTGACCAGCAACGGCCGTTCGCGATGAAACGGCCGTTCCACCAACAACAGCCAGGTGCCCAGCCCTAACGAAAACCCCAGCGAAATGGGGATAAGCGCTGGAAAGAGGTAGCGTCCCTGGTGTTGCACAAACGTAAAGTTATAGCCTACGTGTATGGCCAGGGTGAGCAGAAACACCAGCCACAAAATAAGCACGGGCAGACGGGAGCGGAACTGCACGGGCAGCTGCGTGGTGGTAAAGCGATAGAGGAGCAGACCAAGCACGGCGATACTCGATAATCCTAGCAGCAGCCAATAGACTTCTACCCGCATCGGCACAGCCATCCAGCCGAACTGCCCCCAAAAACTGTTAAATGTTGTTTGGAAAAAGCGCTGAATCGTTCCATTCAAACCGTATTGGCTAATCCACTCGACCGTACGCGGCTGTCCTACCACTACGGCATCGTGTGCTGCCTTGCCTAAGATGTCCAGGCCCCCATAAACGACGACATTGCGTACCCACCAGATGGCCCCCAGCACAAAGGCGGGGGCAAATAACAGCACCGTCGCTTGAAACAGCCGTTGCCAGGTGCGCCAGTATTGCCACAGCAGCACCACGGCCAGTACTGGAGCCATCAAATAAACGGTGGCTTTAGTTAGAAAACCCAATCCCAGAACAAAACCCAGCCCGATGAGCCAGCGGCGATCATCCCCCAGCTTGCGAATGCCGTCGCGGGTGACCCAGCGCAGGGTTAAATAGAGCAGTAGGGCGATGAGTAGTTCAGACAGGCTGTCGTTGTTAACGGAGGCGAGCATGGCAACATGTTGGGGAATAAAGGCGATGAAGACGGCCGTTGACCAGGCTACCCATTCTGCCTCTGGGAACAACAGGCGGGCTGTGCGGTAGGCCAGCCAAATCACGCCTGCCCCCAGCAGCAGCGAGACCAATCTCAGTGGCAACAATGCCCCTTCAAAAAGGATAAAAATCGGGGTCAGCAGCAGATAGTAAAGCGGGGGCTGCCAATCTTCATATTCGATGTCTGTTACAGAATATTCGGGCGCAAAGCGGGCGGTCCTGATTTCATCCAAATATGCCTGATCGTAGTCCCCTTCAGCCATGATGGGGAGACGGCCGTTTGCCAGTTGGCGAACGTAATTGTAATGGGCTGGCTCATCAGGAGCCTGCCAGTCAGGTACCTGTGCAGCATACAATGCCCCAACCAGTAAATAACATGCTAAAATAAGTAGCAATGGCCATCTTTTCTGCATCATACCTTAATCTTAACCAGTTCCAGAAATATGGCGAGTTTATATGCGTTGGCGTTGCTGTATTGTAGGGGAATAATTGTTTGTAACTTTATGTTGGGTTACCAGTCCATTAGTACCATAGGGAGAAGCAGGGAATTTGGGTACACTGGTACTATCTGGCTACCGTTTCTGTTTTAGTGCTATTATTGTTATGATTTTGCTGCCGGATGTGTACGAGTTGTCCTTGTAGTTGGGTTTCTTGCCAGAGAATAGGAAGATGATATCCAGCCTGTCACCATCAACAAAAAAAAGAGTCTCTGTGTATACGGCCGTTGTCCTACTGCTGTTGCTTGGCCGCCTGTTCATTGGCCGATCTCATTGGTCTGGTTCGGCCAATTCACATATGTTGATGGAGTTTATAGCCGCGAGTCTGGCTCTGTTTGTTGGGGCATTGGCTTTGGTGCGCTTTTACACCAAGCAAAACAGCGTTTATTTCTTTATCGGCACTGGATTTATTGGAGCCGGGTTGCTAGATGCTTATCATGCGGTGACCACGGCGACATCTTTTAATCTATTGCCCATAAATCTGCCCACACTGGATATCTGGCAGTGGAACCCTTCCCCCACGTTTTTGTCCTTACTGATGGCTGGCAGCTGGCTTATTTGGCAACGAAAAAAGAGCTTGGGGGGAAGGACCCGGCAATATTACCTGATCGTGGGGCTTGTGGCTGTGGTCACTTTGTTAGCCTTTACTATCATTCCACAACCACCAATTGATTCTTCAATGTATTTGCCGGGTCGTGTCATGGCGATTCTAAACACGGCATTTTTCCTGCTGGCCCTCATTGGTTATTTGAATAAGGGGGAATGGCGGCAGGATACGTTTGAGAATTGGCTAATACTTGCCCTGATTGTAAACGTGTTGAGTCAGGGTCTTTTTGTATTTTTTGCTCAAATACCGTTTGACGCTTTGTTTGATACGGCCGTATTCCTCAAACAAGTTGGCTACCTGTGCGTTCTCATTGGGTTGCTTTCCAGCATGTATACCACTTTCAAAGATGTCGAACAGGTGGCGGCCAGCCAGCGCAGCGCCAACGAAGCTTTGCAGCGGGAAATTATAGAACGGAAGCGTGCCGAAGCGGCCGAACAGGAACAGCGAAACCTGGCTGAAGCGTTGCGACAAGTTGGTTTAGCCCTTAACTCCACTTTAGATTTTGATCTTCTGTTGAATAACTTTCTAGATCAAATTGGTCCTGTGCTGCGTTATGACACGGCTAACATCATGCTGGTTCACAAAGGTGACATTGAAATCGTTGTTACCCGTGGCTACGATCTGAGTAAAGAGCTACGCCAGCCGCGCCATTTCCATATTGAATCCCGGCCTAGTTTGCTGCGTATAGTAGAAACGGCCGAACCGCTCATCATTCCCGATACATTTGAAGCTGGAGAACTTTGGGTCGATGCCGAACTTTCACCCCATGTGCGTTCCTGGGCTGGTGCGCCTATTATTGTGGAAGGTGAAGTGGTGGCCTTTTTGGCCCTGAACTACAGCGAGCCAGGCTTCTACCAGCCCGAAAGTGCCGCTCGGCTCAAAGATTTTGCTATTCAGGCGGCGATCGCTTTTGAAAATGCCGATCTGTACAAGCAGTTGCAGCAGCGCGTGGCCGAGCTAACCACGCTCAGTCGCATTAGCCAGGCCATTACCTCCACGCTCGATCTCACCGAAACACTCACCATCATTACGGAAAATACCACCCAGCTGCTGGAAGTAGATGCGGCATCAGTTGTGCTGCATGATAATGAGGCCAACGATTTGTGGTTTGCCGCCGCCTCTGGTGAGGCTTCGGAATTTGTGCAAGGCAAACGGTTGGCGCTGGGGCAGGGAATTTTAGGCTGGGTGGCTCAATCTGGTGAGGCATTGTTGGTGCCAGATACGGCCACCGATTCGCGTCATTTTGGTGATTTTGATGCCAAAAGTGGCTTTCAGGCCCATTCTATTTTGTGTGTACCGCTACTGGTTAAAGAGCAGCCCATTGGGGCCATTGAAGCCATCAACAAGGAAAATGGAACGTTTGATGAGGAAGATTTGCGCTTGCTAACGCGTTTGGCTGTTCCGGCGGCCACAGCCATTGAAAATGCTCAACTTTTTGCCCAGTCCCAGCAGGAAATTGCGGAACGTAAAAAGGTGGAGGCTGCCCTGGAAGTGGAGCGGGCGCAGCTAGCCCGGCGCGTGGAAGAACGTACGGCCGATTTGCGGACAGCCAATGCAGAGCTGGCCCGAGCGGCTCGTATGAAAGATGAGTTCCTGGCCAGCGTAAGCCACGAACTGCGCACGCCGCTCAATGCCGTGCTGGGCATCTCTGAAGCCCTGCAAGAGGGTGTGTTTGGCGAGATGAACGAAAAACAAATTGGCTCGCTGCGCAGCATTGAAGAAAGCGGCCGTCATTTGTTGGATCTCATCAATGATATTTTGGATTTATCAAAGGTGGAAGCGGGCAAACTGGAATTAGAACTGGCCCCTATGTCTGTGGAGGCCGTTTGCCAGGCCAGCTTGCGCATGGTGAAGCAAAATGCTCATAAAAAACGGCTGCGCATTAATTCCTCTTATGATAGCCAGGTAACAACGTTTGTGGCCGATGAGCGACGTGTGAAGCAGGTGCTGGTTAATCTGCTTAGCAATGCTGTTAAGTTTACGCCAGAGGGTGGAGAAGTTGGCCTTGAAGTGGTTGGCGATGAAGAAGCCCATGCTGTGTTGATTACCGTTTGGGATACGGGTATTGGCATTGCCGATGAACATCTACAGCAGCTGTTTCGGCCGTTTGTTCAGTTAGACAGCCGTCTTTCCCGTGAATTTGCAGGCACTGGCCTGGGGCTTTCCCTGGTGTTGCGGATGATGGAGCTGCATGGTGGCAGTGTGGCGGTAAACAGCGAAGTTGGGCAGGGCAGCCGTTTTACAGTTTCATTTCCCTGGCATCCCACTGATGCCAGCGTGAATCAACTGTTGGAAGCGGAGATGATTGAAAATCCGCTGCCGTTGTTCCCCTGGCACAATGTGATGATCGTGGAAGATTCTGTCTCCACTCAGGCGCAGATAAAACGGTATTTTAAGGAAAGTGGTGCGACTATCCGCTCATTTACCGCCGTACAAGCAGCCCTGACTGCGCTTCTGTCTGAGCCGCCTGATTTGCTTGTTTTGGACATTTTCTTACCGGATGGCTCTGGTCTGGATTTGTTGACGAAGATTCGAGATGATGAGAAAACGGCGCAGATGCCTGTTCTGGTTGTTTCGATATTAGATGATCCGTCACAGGTTTTGTCTGCCGGGGCGGATTATTATCTGGCTAAACCGTTTACGCGCGCGCAAATGTACATGGCGCTGCAGGCGGTTTCTTTGAAGCGAAATGGTTTTGCCCGGCAAGATACGGCCGTTGAACAGCCTCTCATTTTGTTGGCGGAAGATCATGAAGCCAATATTAATCTTTTTTCCAGCTACCTTATTACCAAAGGGTTTGATTTAATTTTAGCCCGTAATGGCTTGGAGGCGGTGGCGCGGACGCAGGCAGACAAGCCGGATCTGATTTTGATGGATATTCAAATGCCCCAGATGAGTGGTTTAGAGGCCATTCGCAAGATTCGTGGAGATGAAGATACGGCCGTTTCCCAAATTCCTATTATTGCTGTCACTGCGCTTGCCATGCCGGGCGACAAGGAAGCCTGTCTGGAAGCTGGGGCGGATGCCTATTTGAGCAAACCCATCAGCCTACGACGTCTGGTGGATACAATACAAACACAATTAGCCTTGTCTGAACAGAAAAATGCGGCTACGGTATAGTTATGAATAAGAAACCTCAGATATTAATTGTTGATGATGAATCATACGCGCGGCAGACGATTGAAATGCTGCTGTTAAAAGAGTCGTATGAACTATTCTTCGCGGAAGATGCCCATGAAGCATTGGCACAGCTAGATGATGAAATTCCTGATGTAATTCTATCTGACGTGATGATGCCCAACATGGATGGATTTGAACTGTGCCAGCGCATCAAGCGGAACCCCAAGTGGAACCATGTGCCCATCATTTTGGTAACAGCCCTGGACAGCAAGCAAGATTTAGCGCGCGGCCTGGAAGCTGGAGCCGACGACTTTTTGCATAAACCTATCAATGGTCTGGAACTGCGGGCCAGAGTGCGCTCCATGCTGCGGATTAAACAGCGGCATGATGAGCTACAAGCTGCCCTGCAAATGCGCCAGGATTTGGCCAACATGATTGTGCATGATATTCGCAGCCCGCTGTCCACTATTCTGATTTATTGTGATTTGCTGGAGGCGGAATTAGATGGCCATGTGCAGACGTTGGACACGATTCGCGGCGAGGCGAACCGGCTGAGTTCTTTTCTGACTGATATGCTGATGATGGCTAAAATGGAACACGGCCGTTTAATGCTCAGTCAATCTCCCGTGGATATTAATGAACTGGCCGTGGCCGTTAAAAATAGCTATGAACCAATGGCTAGCCTAAAAGAGATCACCTTTCATCTGGATTTGCCGGACGAAAGCAATAAAATGTCGCTCGATGCCAATTTGTGGCGGCGTGTGTTAGACAATCTTGTTTCGAATGCAGTTAAATTTTCGCCTACAGGGGGAAATATCACCCTAAAAGTGCGTTATGCTGACGCTGGCCCTAGCCGTAACGGTAGTGCACCGCACCTAAATTTGCAGGTAATTGACGAGGGACCGGGGATTGCAGTGGAGCATTACGAAACGATTTTTGACAAATTTAAGATTGTAGCGACAGGACGGCGTGATGTGAAGCAGGTTGGCCTGGGGTTAGCCTTTTGCAAGATGGTTGTGGAAGCGCATAACGGCCGTATTTTTGTTGCAGCCAATAAGCCGCGAGGGTCAGTTTTTACGGTAGAATTGTAATTGTTAATTAAATTTCAACGTTGAAGACCGTGCCTTGCGGTAGGTTGGGGGAGACATAGATACGGCCGTTATGTGCCTCAACCACTAATTTACAGAATGCCAGCCCTAAGCCAACCTGCTCTTGTCCCGCTTGTTTGAGTGTTACAACTTCATATTTATTGAAAATACG
>JBNKLQ010000220.1:0-10758 GCA_050292445.1 Promineifilaceae bacterium (SeqCode)
ACGACAGCGACACTTGGTCGGCCGACACGATTGGCCAGCTCATGAACATTTCCCTGGCGCAGGCGTGGGACTGGATCAATCTACTCAGTCATCACTGGTTTATCACCAATGTGGGCGGCCCCAATTACAAAATCACTGATGGCCTGCGCCAATTTTTGCGCGCCGCGCTGGGCCAAAAGCTCATCGAGCCAAAATGTTAAATTTTATCCGCAGATTACGCAGATTTTTATTTTGCTTGAACTGATTTGTTATTGAAAGGGATACAGATGAACATTGATTCATACAGATTCTTCTCATTTTTCTCTGCGAATCTCTGCGCTTTCTCTGTGTAACTCTGTGTCCCTCTTTATCCAAGGAGATGCCGATGCGTGAAGAGGCATTGTTGGCAGCCACCAACCAACCAAGAGAATTAGTCAGCCGCAACGCGGAGATGCGCCGGATTCGGGAGGCGATCTACCAGACGAGCAGCGACTGCCACATTGTGCTGATTGCTGGTCCTGGCGGCCTGGGCAAAACGCGCATGATCGAAGAGGCGCTGCGACGCATGGGGCACGAACCAACGCGCCAGCTGTACGGCCGTCCCGCCGACGATTGGCAGCAGCAGTTTGGTCACAAAGCGATAGCCTGTAATTTGCTGGACTTTAGCGACATCCGCCTGCATTCGCGGGATTTTTTCCTGGAGACGATTGGCAGCAGCCAGACCTGGAACGGCGCGGTGGAATTTAGCCGCCACGAGATGGCCCGGGCCCGGCAGCGGCGGCTGATGGATGCGGGCGCTGCTTATTCGCTGGTGGAGAAGGCCACCGAAGCGGCCGAAATTGATTTCCGGCGCGATTACCACAAAGCGGCGGGCATGTACCGGCTGGTGGTTCCTCTTGATACGACAGAACAGCTCTCGATTGTCAGCTCCGGCTGGCTGCTGGAGCGGGATTTGCTGGAGCCGAAGGAAATAGCCTTTAGCACGCAGCAATGGTTGGTGGATCAGATTGAACACGGCCGTTTCCCCAACAGCACCCTCCTCATTGCCGGACGTGAAGAAGAAGGCGAACATTATTTTGCCATGCTCAGTGAGGCGGTAGAGAAGGCGCGCAAGCCGACGAAGCTCACGGTGCTCAACCTGGAGCCGTTTAGCGAAGCCGAAACCCGCAGCTATTTTGCCTCTTTGCGCGAGGACTGGCAGAAACGGCCGCAAAATAACCTGGCCCAGGACGTGTCCGACACGCTTGATGTGCTCATCGATGATGAAGAGCAGTTGCGTCTGCTGCATTTGTACACCGGCGGGCAGCCGATTCGGCTCTCGCTGTACACAGACATTTTAATTGAAGGCCGCACCATGCCGGAACCGCTGCAAGATTCGCTGCTGCAAGCGTACGACCGGGTTGGGGGCGGCGCTGAGTCTGAGGAGATGTTGACGGCGCGACAGGAAATTGAGGGAGAGTTTGTGCGACTGCTGTTTAGCCAGCCAGGGCTGCGCTCCCAGATTTTGCAGGCATTGGTGCGGGCCACGCGGGGGCTAAAGGCCGAGCAGCTCCATTTTGTGCTGGACAGCAAACCTGGCGACACGCCAGAAACGTGGCCGCCGGATCAGCTGCGGCTGGCCGAAATCGAATCTGAACTGGTGGCGATGCAGTCGATGTCGCTCATCAAGCAAAAATCCGGCGGGCGGATCGGTTTGCAGGATGAGGTGTATCGTATCTACGCTGAACACATGAACAGCACGGAAGCCAACCGGCAGGCGGAAATGGCGGCGCGGCAGCAGCTTTACCAGCGGCTGCGCGACTGGGCCAACAGCAATCGGCAGCGGGTGCAGGCGGAACGCACGGCGTACATTCGCCATGATTTGAGCCGCATTCGCCAGGAACGGCCGTCTACCATCCTCAACACCCACATGCCCAAACCCACCGCCGAAGAGGAACTGCGGCGCAACCAGTTGTTGAGCGAATTGCAAGATTTAGATTTGGAATACCTGCATTACAATTTGCTGCTCAACCCGGACACCCATTTTAACGACACCTACTACAGCCTGGCCAACAAGCAAAACCGGGCGCTCAACGTCGCTTCGGGGGCGGTGGTGCAGTCAGAGGTGTGGCGGCTGCTTCAAGATAAGTACGCCTTTGCTTTTGTAGACATGGAGCCGCGTAGCGCCATTAGCGAACGGGGCGAACATCCGGCGATGGTGCTGCATCGCGCTGCCCAGCAAGATGACGCGGCCACCTGGATTTTACGCTTTTGGATGACCAAGCAGTATCAGCGGGCGGTCCAGTTTGCCGATGCGGTGGATACGGCCGTTTCCCAACTTAGCAACGAGCACGAACGGCACAGCTGGCAGCACACTTTTGCCCGCGGGCAGCGCCACTGCTGGCGTGAACTGGCCCACATCTACCTGGGCGAAGGCATCCCCGACGCCGTGGGCCACCTGCAAACCATCGTCCATGACCTTACCCGGTTGGCCCAGGCCGACATCCACACCGAAGTGTTCCCTGGCGAGAACGGCTTTGTGGGGCATCCCGCTTACCCGCGCCTCATTTTCACCATTGCCAACTGCTACACTGTACTGGGCAACGGGCTGACCATCCTGGGCGATTATCGGGATGCTGTAGAAGCGTACGGCGCGGCGCTGAAATATTTGCGCCAACTGCCACCCACCGACCAGCAGGCCTCAACGCTGAACAATCTGGCGCAAGCCCTGGTGGAAATGGGCAAAAAGCGGGCCATCCGCGTTTGCAACGAGGGGTTGCAGCTGCGGATTAACTCGGGCGAACTGCTGCCCATTGCCGGATCGTACAATACCCTGGCGCAGATCATGAACGAACTACACCGCTCGCGCGAAGCGCTGCAAGCCAGCGCCACCGCTTTTGCCATCGCTGCCGAAATAGGGGATTCGCGGTCCACCGGCCTGAGCATGATGCACATCGCTGAGGGACTGCGCCGCCTGGTGCGTGAAGACCAAACGTTGTCGGACACGGACGTGGATGAGATTTACCGCACGGCCGAACACGCTGTGGGGCAGGCACAGGAAATCTTTATGGCCAGCAACGCCCGCAATGAGGCGATTAGGGTGATTGAGATCAATGTCGAGACGGGCTGTTTGTACCGGGATTGGCTGGAACGCACGGCGGAAACGGCCGTGCCGGACATCTGGCAGCAGCGGCTGGGGCGGGCCAAGTATTTCCTGGAAAGCGGGGTAAAGGGGGCACAGCAGCTGGGGCTGATCCGCTTTGAGCTGGATGCGCTAGTCAATCTGGCCTGGACTCATTATGTGGCTGGTGACGAAAACAATCTGGCGCAGACGCTGGAAACGGCCGATACGCTCTTCCCCCCAGACGTGCGCTTGCGGCCAGGAGAGCCGCCGCCAGGCACCCAAGACAAGCCCCCCTTCTTTTTCCAACATTTGAGCAAGCTGTACAGTTTGCACGGCCGTATCGCTTTCGATAGCTATTTTGCCGTGGCAGACTCTGCCAGCCGCGTTGCCCAACACCACCTGGCCCGCGCCGCCGAGGCGTACGTACTGGCGTTGGGCTATGCCCAGCTTTTCTCGCCGAGGTCTGTGGGGATTACGGCCGTTTACGACGCCCTCTACGACTATCTGAAGCAGCTAGACGCCACCCAGCTGACCAACTTCTACCGCTACGAGCAGCAGCAGCGCACCCGCTACCACCTGGAAGCCATCAAGGCCCAGCTAGAAAACCTGGGCGACCTACAAGATTTCCTGCTAGACTGCTTCGGGGATTATTACGCGGAGATTTAGAGACTAACCGATTTGTGGATAAAATTTTGTAGCTGAGGATTCTTTCCGCATGCCACAAAGCCTATAACCTATCGAAAAACTAGCCAGAACGGGGAATGTTTTTGAAATTTAAAAATTATCATGATAAATACTGGAATTATTAATGCAACTCTGGGAATTATTGAGAATGCTGAAAGGATAACAGTTGATAGCTTTAGAGAAGGTGGGATAGAAACAGAGCCTACTTTTACAGATCGCTTTCTTGGTAGTATGGAAATGGGTCTTGATTATAGGGGTGTTGTTGCAAACGGTTATCGTATTCGAGCACGAACACTTCGTGATAGAGGACCAAACGCTCCAGAAAATGAGTTTGGAGCAGATTTTGTGAGCATATTTGATGTTGATGTGTCAGGATATAAATTGTCTAAGGGTTTTTTAGCTCAAGCAAAGTTTTCTGAAAAAGAAGGCGTTCGAATTGTTAATAAGGAAAATTATCGCCATCCTATGGTTCAAGTTCGGATTGGTAACAGTAGATTGAAACACCAGTGCGAAAATATGCTAAGGATATCTCAAGCGAGTTTTATTTTTGTTTACTCTCGTAGAGGAATTTACGTCGTACCAGCTACTACCATTATGAGCGTCGAAAATGATCGGACTTGGCAAGAAGTTTATTCAAAAAGGCTGCGATATTTTTATGGTGAACATTTAATGTGTTTTGTGGGAGATTTAAGCCTTGACGCTTTTGACGATGAGACTTTACGTCGTAGAAGAGCAGAGTCTGAAGCAAAGGCGGCCTTACTTATTCAGGTTCGGGACAGTTAACACAAATGCTGTAAGATTTTAGACGAACAGTACACTGCCCTCAGAATTTGCTCGTGATATAAGTAGCGGGGAGTAGAACAAGCTAAATGAAATCAACCAAAAAGGTAGATTGGGATACATCGAAGATTATATCTGATGCCATTGATGGACGATTAGGTGAATGCCTTGCTAATGTTGTGAGAGCCTTCATTGATAATCGTGAAGTGCTTCCAGCGGACGCAGTTCTAATTGAAGGTATCTACTACCACGGTGGTCAACCTCATCTTCATACGTGGATAGAGACCCCCAACAGCATCATTGATCTATCTCTTGTTCACGACACGAGCCTTGCGCTGTACGGACCTGTGCAATACTATCCCATCCAGCCACGTAGCGAGAGTGAAATCAATAGTTTGTACGGAGATGAACCGCGCGAACCGGGTGTTTGTTTAATAATGAATCTCGGTTTTTATGATCCAAGAGTTATCAACCTTTTAAACGAAATAGATACACCGCCAGGCTTGAGGCAATGACCCACTATGAAAAGAATTCGCTTCCACCAGCAAGTAACGTAAGCTGTCAAAGAGGCAGGTATAATTCTGTGCAAATTATAAAATTAGTAAGTTGGGAAAGAGACGTCCTTCCCGCATGGAGGAGAGCATCTGGAAATGCTAAAAGCCCCAATTCAGATATTTGGGGCAAACTGCCTATCGGCGTTTCTTGGTTTTTCGGATACATCGAAAAGGCAGACCTTCAAAACTTATATGTTATAGGTTCTGGAGACTGGAAAAAGGTTTTCGGCACTTATAGACTTTTAGATGTGGCTGCTGATACCTCTGACGAAGATGACAATTATCATCATCGCAAAAAGATTCGTGGGATTCAAAAATCAGTTTCTGAAGGAGAGCTGTTTGAACCTATAATTGCTGTTGCCCATTCTAAAAAAGGGCCATTTGTCATTATTGATGGTAATCATCGTGCTGTAACTTACTCGAAGCTTGGCCAATTGGAATCCCAGGAAATATTTCTTGGTTTGCATCAGGACATAAAAGAGTTCTCATGGTATAGGTTGGCCTTACAAGAAGAGAGTTCCTAATGTTGGTTGGTCAGCGTGAGGCTTGCTTGGTTTACTAGCCCTCAAACCTTAATCATCCCACCATGATAAACAAGCTCATACACCTTCACGCCATCTCGCGTGATCCATTCCTGGCCGGTAAAGGATTGGAAGTCGCCCTGGCTGGTGTCTGTGTAGCTGAATGTGCCAACGGTGTGGGTGAAGCCGCCCAAAAAGCGCCCTTCTTCATATAATTTTGACAGGCTTTGTTTGATGATTTGTCCGGCTTCAGCGGCCGTAATTTTTTCTGGTTGAAGGATACGGCCGTAATAATTCATTGCCCAAATTGGTTCATCATTTTCATAAACTACCTCTTGGCCAATAAAATCTGTGCCACCAAAATAGCTGTCCAGGTACGAAAAACCCCCGTCTTGAAAGGCCAAATCATGCGAGCTTTTTCGGCTTGATTCCGTTGTTTGGCCATCACCCACGTAGGTGGCTGCCTTTGCCTGCACGATAAACTGATTGAGTTTGTCCGGTGAAGTCGTAGGTGTCATTGTGTTTCTCCCTTTAAGTGAAGTAAGGTTGGACTGACGCAAATTAGACGCAGGACTGACAGTCCTAATTATGGCGGTATTGTGGCTGTAATTACCAAGGACTGCCAGTCCTTTGCTGCGTAAGTTCTATATAGGGAAAGCATCAACCACATTTATGACATGTTGTGACATGTATGTTCAGGAGATTGGGCCAATTTTTTCAATATGAAGCCATGACCGGAGAAAATTGGCCCAATCTTGGCCAAGCAGTTGTACAGACACCACGTTTTTTTGATTTGGCTCAGGCAGGTTGAAGAACAAATTTCTCCCACTGTGCCACGTTGACCCCTTTTATCAGAAGCCATAAGGGCAGAACCAATTCGCCAACGAACGTAAACTGGCTAATCGTCACCCCAAAGTTGGGAAAAAGGAAAAAGGCAAACGAATCCGCTAGATAGCCAAAACAGCCAATAATCAATAAGACACCAATCAGTTTGGGAATGTAGCTTGACTTGAAAACTAAATAACCCATCGGAAACAACCACAAGCCCCAAAATATACTGGCAATCTGAATGCCAACTTCGTGTAAATCAAGAAATAGAGCCGCTAGAGTGAGGGATGGATCGGCCGTTTGCAATAGCAGTAGAGCCACAGCCCGATTTGCTTCGGTAAGCATGGCAATAGGGGCACCGAGCAGAATAAATATGACCATCAGCAGCGCCATATTTTTGTTAACTGGATTGAGCAACCTGTATAAAAATAAAACGACAAAAAGGTTGACGACCTGGATAAGTAAAGCAGTGACGATGCTGAGGCGGAATAGGGATTCATGGGCCAAAATATTGCTGGCGGTTGTCGTCATTTCTCCAGGAACAATCAGCGTGGCTGGATATATCAGGCCGAGGATGCCGAGTGGGAGTAAAAGTAAATATAGACCTCCGGCAATTCTGGCCGTTTTATTGGGATTTGATTTTTCGTTGGTAATCACCATTTTTCTCCTGTTATTTCCTGGCGCGATTGTCAGACCGTCAAACCGCTCTGTTCGCTGCCGAATTCAAGTTACAAATAGCCTAGCGGCAGCAGGGTATGAACGTATAGACACGAAAGTGTTGTTTGGAGTGTTGTTTGGCGATACTGAGAGAGGAACTGACCTGGCTGGTATGTGCCTGCGATGCAACTTTTTGCGAAATAGCCGTTACCTAATACATAACACTTGTTATGTTTAACGGTTTATCCAAAAATGTACCGGTAAGGAGGCCTCATGTATTTACGTCATCTCATTTCAATCTTTGTTTTTGTGCTGCTGCTGGCCGGCTGCCAGAGACCCCACGAGGACGTTTACCAGACTGAGGTTCTGGAAATCGACGGCGTTGAGCGCACCTACCACATTCATTTCCCGCCCAATTTAAGCGAAACGGATGCGGCCCCACTGGTGCTGGCTTTGCACGGCGGGGGCGGTCAGGGGCTAAAGTTTGATGAAAGCACGGCGGGCACGCTCATTCCGGCGGCTGAGGCGCGGGGCATGGTGCTGGTTTTTCCCGACGGCATTGATAAGCAGTGGTGCGACGGCCGTACCGAGCACCTCAACGAAGGGCGAGATTGCACCACGATTGATGATGTGGCTTTCCTCTCCGCAATAATTGAGCAGATGGAGCAGGATTATGGCATCGATCCCAGCCGCGTGTACGCCACGGGCATCTCCAACGGTGGGTTCATGTCCATCCGTCTGGCACTGGATTTAACAAACAAGCTTGCCGCCGTGGCACCTGTGACCGCCCAGCTCTCTGTGGCGCTGGCCGAGCAAACGCCAGCGCAGCCCATCGCCATCATGATCATGAACGGCACGGCTGACCCGATTGTGCCGTTTGACGGCGGAGAGGTGCGCCTGTTTGAATTTGGCCGCAGCCGGGGCGAAATTCTGTCTACGGCCGGAACCATCGAACGGTTCCGACGCTATAACGATTGTGAGGCAGTGCCTGAACTGGTTGAGCTGCCCGATAGTGAGCCGGATGACGGAACGGCCGTAGAAATCGAAAGCTATACCCACTGTGCCGCTGATACTGAGGTGATCCTGGTGCGGGTGGTGGGTGGCGGCCATACCTGGCCCGGCGGTCAGCCATACCTTAGCCCCAAAATTGTGGGGGTTGTGAGCCAGGAAATCAACGCCAGTGAAATGATTCTGGACTTTTTTCTGGAACATGCGCGTGATTGATTGAATAGGGAGTGGGAGGGGAACGGCCGTAGCCATACAAACAACAGTAGTGCAATATTCCTGAATAGCCTAAAATCCGACCAACTTAAAGGAATCAAATCGATTTTGTTGCTGAGGATTTCATGCAATTTTACCTTGAACTGCTAGGCTACCTGGCTTCGGTGCTGGTGGCCGTTTCGTTAATGATGAGTTCGCTGCTCAAGCTGAGGCTCATTAACCTGGCGGGGGCTATTGCCTTTTTTATTTATGGTTTGCTGATTGGCGCGTATCCGATTGCGGCCGTTAATGCCGTCATCATTATAGTCAACCTCTACTTCCTCTACCGCATTTTCAGCAGCAAGGAATATTTTAAGCTGCTGGAGGTGAACAGCGGCTCCGCCTATTTGCATTACTTTCTCAATTTTTACAAAGCAGAGATTGAGAAGTTTATCCCCGACTACCGCTTTGCCCCCAGTGACAAACAGCTCATCATTTTTGTGCTGCGCGATATGGTTCCGGCGGGACTATTCATCGGCCAGCGCAACGAACAGGGCGAATTCCGCATCTTTTTGGATTTTGTGATCCCTACTTACCGCGATTTTAAGATTGGCAACTACCTTTACTATCAGTCTGGCTTTTTCCAACAGCACGGCATCCACAAGCTGAAGAGCACGCCACATAACAATGCGCATGCCAATTATCTAAAGCGGATGGGGTTCCAGGGGGAAACGGATCGGGATGGCAATCTGGTTTTAGGCCTGGTGTTACCAGCTCAAGCAGACTCAACCTGATCCAGAGCAACAACCTGGCCTTCTGGGCCACAGACCGGGCCAGTTTGGATGCGGGAAGGGTCAAAAAAGGCGGCGAACCAGGAATGCCACTGGGTAATGTTGTCTCGATCAACGGCGTAATAAATCCAACGGCCGTCCACCACATCCCGCCGCGAATCGACCAGGCCCACTTTTTCCAGCGCCTTCAGGTGATGTGACAGCAGGTTGGGGGCCAGCCCCAGGCGGTCTTTTAGCTCGCAGTTGCAGGAATCACCCGCCATCAACTCAGCAAAGATACGCAGCCGGTTGGGGTCCGAGAGCGCTTTGAATACGGCCGTTGCCCCAGCTAGTTCCATTTCATTCATAAAAACCAACCCAATTTAGGACACAGATATACACAGATTGCCCTAGATTTTTCACTAATCTGCGTTCATCTGTGAAAATCTGTGTCCCATTCTCTGTTAACCAATCACCAGATTGAACAAGTAGCCTGTAAAAACAATCGACAGGGCCACGATGCCAATAAAGATAAGGATCAAACGCGTTTTGATTACCCGTTTCAAAATCAGCATCTCCGGCAGGCTAAGAGCTACCACCGACATCATGAAGGCCAGCACCGTGCCCAGCGCCGCCCCTTTTTCCATGAGGGCGTACACAATGGGAATGACGCCTGCTGCATTGGAGTAAAGCGGCACGCCCAAAATGACGGCCGCAGGCACTGACCACCAGGCATCGCTGCCCATAATGTTGGCCAGAAAATCTTCTGGCACGTAGCCATGAATGCCAGCCCCAATGCCAATGCCGATGATCACAAACAGCCACACCTTGCCCACAATTTCTTTAGTACTGCGGCCTGCCTGGCGAATGCGATCATCCCAGGTGGGCTTGTAGGTTGCCAGACCTGCTTGCTGTCCCACCTGTACTTGCCAGACAAACTCTTCCACGTATTTTTCTGGGCGCAAACGGCCGATGAGTACGCCGCCAAGGATGGCAATAGTTAAGCCGGTTACCAGATACAGCCCTGCCACCTGCCAGCCAAACAGGCCAAACAGCATTGTTAGGGCAATTTCATTGACGACCGGGGTGGCAATGAGAAAGGAAAAGGTCACGCCCAAAGGGATGCCGCTTTCCACAAAGCCAATGAACAAGGGGACGGCTGAACAGGAACAAAACGGCGTCAGGACGCCTAGCCCGGCGGCCAGCACGTTGCCCACGCCTTCACGACGCCCGCCCAGCAAGGCACGGGTGCGCTCCGGGCTGAAAAACGAGCGAATCATCGTTACCAGGAAGATCATCCCGGCCAGCAGCAGTAGGATTTTGGGGACGTCGTACAGGAAGAAGTTGATCGATTCGCCCAGGCGCGTGTCTGGCTGCAAGCCAATGAGATCGTAGCTGAGCCAGTCGGCTAAAGGTTGCAGCTGCTGCCAAACCAGTAGCCAGATGATTCCCAACAGGATGACCAGGGTGGGCAGTTGCCAGCCGGATTTCCGTGGGGGAGTAAGGGTTATTTTTTCGCTGCTCATGGCTGGCTCCTGCTTAATTTTGGGCGGCGACGAGCCAATCCACCACTTCTTGATTGCTGGGGATACGGCCGTAGGCCACCACCTGTTCGTTAATTACCAATCCGGGCGTAGACATGACGCCGTAGGCCATAATTTGCCCATAATAGATCGGAAGAG